>NZ_PIPF01000012.1:0-219861 GCF_004025845.1 Janibacter hoylei PVAS-1 | reverse complement strand
CCCAACGGCTGCGGCCGTGCCGGGAAGCGCCCGGCCGCGACCAGCACCCGCCGCGCGGTCGAATGCGAGCACCCCACGGCCCTGGCAGCCGCGCCCACAGAGCCTGACTCGTCGAACACCGCCACGACCCGCGCGACAACCGCCGGCGTGACCACAACAGGCGAGCGTCTTCCCCTCGAAACGACCATGGTCCTCGCAACTCCTCAGATCGAGGTGTTGCGAGGACCATGTGAACCGAAGGCGAGGGGGACGCCCCCTTCGTCATGCGATTTGGACCACCGGCCGGCCTGCCGTACGCTGGTCCACGACCATTGACCGCCGGTTGCCGTCCCTCTGGGATGGCTGAAGGTTCCGCGAGAGCGGGCGACCCGCGCAGGCCGACACCGCAGCATCCACTCGTGGGTGCCCTGAGGAGTCCCGTGCCTGCGCCGGGGCTCCTTTTCTCGTCCCGGGCCCCGGTGGCACCACACGAGAAGGGAGGCCCGCATGGCGAACGCCGAGAAGGACGCCGTCATTGCCGACATGGCGGAGAAGTTCCGCACGTCGACCGCGGCCGTCATCACGGAGTACCGCGGTCTGACCGTGGCGCAGCTCGGTGAGCTGCGCGGCAAGCTCCGTGGCAACGCCACCTACTCCGTGGTGAAGAACACGCTGACCGAGCGCGCTGCCAAGGAGGCGGGCGTCGAGGCCGCCTTCGAGGGCCAGCTCGTCGGGCCGAACGCGATCGCCTTCGTCGAGGGCGACCCCGTCGAGGCCGCGAAGGGTCTGCGTGACTTCGCCAAGGACAACCCCCTCCTGGTGATCAAGGGTGGGCTCCTCGACGGGAACCCCCTCACCGCGGAGGACATCGAGAAGCTCGCGAAGCTGGAGTCGCGCGAGGTTCTCCTGGGCAAGCTTGCTGGCGCCATGAAGGCCCAGCTCACCCAGGCCGCGTACCTCTTCAACGCGCCGCTCGCGCAGACGGCTCGCGTCGTCGACGCGCTGCGGGCGAAGGTCGAGGAGCAGGGCCCGGTCACGACCGACGCTCCTGCTGCGGACACCACCGAGACCACCCCCGAGGGTGGCGACGAGGCCTGAGGCACCTGCCTCGAGCCAGCAGTACATCCCCGCCACTCACGGCACACACGTTTGATCAGAAAGGACGCCCATCATGGCGAAGCTCAGCACCGACGAGCTCCTTGAGGCCTTCAAGGAGATGACCCTCATCGAGCTCTCCGAGTTCGTGAAGCAGTTCGAGGAGACCTTCGAGGTCACCGCCGCGGCCCCGGTTGCCGTCGCGGGTGCCGCCCCGGCCGCCGGTGGCGACGCCGGTGGCGACGCCGCCGCCGAGCAGGACGAGTTCGACGTCATCCTCGCCGCGGCCGGCGACAAGAAGATCCAGGTCATCAAGGAGGTCCGCGCGCTCACGAGCCTCGGCCTCAAGGAGGCCAAGGACCTCGTCGACGGCGCCCCCAAGCCCGTCCTCGAGAAGGTCGACAAGGACGCCGCGGAGAAGGCCAAGGAGGCCCTCGAGGGCGCCGGCGCCACCGTCGAGCTCAAGTGATCTCGGCTCGTCACTGACGAGCACTGATCTGCCGACGGGCGGGTCGCACCAGCTGGTGCGGCCCGCCCTTCGTCTGTCTCGAAGGGTCAGAGCAGCGGTCGCCAGGGGGAGAGGATACCCTCGGTGACGCGGGCGATGAGGGGCCGTCGGGTCCACTCGTCGAGCGTCAGCTCGGTGCAGTTGCCGGAGTCGAGGTCGAAGATCTCCTCCATCCGGCGGGCGACGTCGGAGTCGAGGATCTCCATGTTGACCTCGTAGTTGCCGGCCAGGCTCAGCCGGTCGATGTTGGCGGTGCCGATGGTCGACCAGATGCCGTCGATGGTCGCGGTCTTGGCGTGGACCATGGCGTTTTCGAAGCGGAGCAGCCGCACCCCACCGCTCAGGAGGCGCTCGTAGGTCACCCGGCTGAGCCAGTCGGCGACGATGTGGTTGCTGAAGTGGGGGACGATGAGGCGCACGTCGACGCCTCGCTCGGCGGCCTGGACGAGGCTGCGGACGAAGGCGTCGTCGGGGATGAGGTAGGCGGTCGTCAGCCAGACCCGGGTGTTGGCGCGGTCGATCGCCTCGAGGTACATGTTGCGGATCGGGTAGACCATGTCGGCCGGCAGGTTGCGGTGGACCCGCATCTCGCGGCTCCACGTGCGCCGCGCCGGCTGGGGGAGCGGTGGCGTGCCGCCGTAGTGGTTCCAGTAGTCGACGAAGGCGTTTTCGAGCTCGACGACCATGTCCCCGGCGAAGCGTGCGTGGGTGTCGCGCCAGCGGTTGGCGTAGTCCTGGCCGATGTTGTAGCCGCCGACGTAGGCGGCGGTGCTGTCGACGACGAGCAGCTTGCGGTGGTTGCGCCCCCAGTGGCTGGGGAAGAAGAACTTCGCGCCTCCGGTCACGAGCGGGTGGCGCTTGACGTGGATGCCCTCAGGCAGGCCGCGGTAGAACTCCTGCGGCACGACGAGGTTGGCGAAGGTGTCGAAGACGACGTAGACCTCGACGCCGCGCTCGTGGGCGTCGACGAGGGCTTGGCGGAAGCGCCGACCGACGGCATCGGACTTCCAGATGTAGGTCTCGAAGTAGATCCGCGAGGTCGCGGCCTCGATGTCGGCGAGCATGTCCTCGAAGAGGTGCTCGCCGAAGGTGTAGATCCGTACGTCGCCGCCGTCGACCGGCACCGGGGCGCCGGGGCGGTGCGGGAACTCCTGGTCCGGGCGGTCCTTGCGACGCAGCGAGTCGAAGACGAGCAGGCCGCCGACCGTGGCCAGCTGGGTCGCGAGCGCCGCTGCGACGGAACGCCGCACGAGTCGGCGCACCTCGCTGCGCCGGCGGCGACGGCGGGCGGAGCGCAGGTCCATGACCCCAGCCTAGGGGGAGGGCGAAGGGGGTCGGCCGGGGGCCGTCCGGGCCCGCGGGGCGGTGTCCGTCTGGCGACCCGCCGGGGACGCGCCTTGACGTGACCTCTTCGGTGATCCATCCTCATGGCGTCGAATGATCCGGCGCCGCCACCGATCTGGTGGGTGTGACGCCCTGACCACCGTCGAGCCGTCGGCTCGACCGGGTTGGACAGCCGTGTGTCCCTGCATTATGCTGTCGCTTTGCGCTGCCTTAGTCCTGTCGTGGCTCCGTCGGAACGCTCGAATTCCCTCCTCGCGGAGGTGTCGTGAGCGGGTCGTCTGGGTCCGATCGGGAGCCCTGTGGCGCCGCCCGACCCTCAAGGCCCGTGGAAGGATCCATCCTTGGCTGCCTCGCGCACCGCTTCCCCGATGTCCACCGCACGGACGGCTAGTGGCCGTCTGTCCTTCGCGAAGATCCGCGAGCCGCTGGAGGTCCCGGACCTCCTGGCCCTGCAGACCGAGAGCTTCGACTGGCTCCTCGGCAACGAGAAGTGGCAGGAGCGCGTCGCTGCCGCTCTGGACGCCGGTCGACGTGACGTCCCCGAGCACCCCGGTCTGGAGGAGATCTTCGAGGAGATCTCCCCGATCGAGGACTTCTCCGGCTCGATGAGCCTCTCCTTCCGCGAGAGCCGCTTCGAGGAGCCGAAGTACTCCGTCGACGAGTGCAAGGAGCGCGACCAGACCTACTCCGCGCCCCTCTTCGTCACCGCCGAGTTCATGAACGCCGAGACCGGCGAGATCAAGAGCCAGACGGTCTTCATGGGCGACTTCCCGCTCATGACCGAGCGCGGCACCTTCATCATCAACGGCACCGAGCGCGTCGTCGTCTCGCAGCTCGTGCGCAGCCCGGGCGTCTACTTCGAGCGCACCCCGGACAAGACGTCCGACAAGGACATCTACTCGACCAAGGTCATCCCGAGCCGCGGTGCCTGGCTCGAGTTCGAGATCGACAAGCGCGACCTCGTCGGTGTGCGTGTCGACCGCAAGCGCAAGCAGTCCGTCACGGTCCTGCTCAAGGCCCTCGGCATGACCTCCGCCGAGATCCTCGAGGAGTTCGGCGAGTACGAGTCGATGCGCGCCACCCTCGAGAAGGACACGGTCGAGGACCAGGACGCCGCGCTGCTCGACATCTACCGCAAGCTGCGCCCCGGCGAGCCGCCGACCCGTGAGGCCGCGCAGAACCTGCTCGACAACCTCTACTTCAACTCCAAGCGCTACGACCTGGCCAAGGTCGGTCGCTACAAGATCAACCGCAAGCTGGGCCTCGAGGCCGACCTCGACTCCTCGGTGCTCACGCTCGAGGACATCGTCGCGACCCTCAAGTACCTCGTCGCGCTGCACGCCGACCAGCCGACCCTCCCGGGGACGCGCGACGGCGAGCCCTTCGAGGTGCCGGTCGAGACCGACGACATCGACCACTTCGGCAACCGTCGTGTCCGCAGCGTCGGTGAGCTCATCCAGAACCAGGTGCGCACCGGTCTCTCCCGCATGGAGCGCGTCGTCCGCGAGCGGATGACGACCCAGGACGTCGAGGCCATCACGCCGCAGACCCTGATCAACATCCGGCCGGTCGTCGCCTCCATCAAGGAGTTCTTCGGCACCAGCCAGCTGTCGCAGTTCATGGACCAGAACAACCCGCTGTCGGGGCTGACGCACAAGCGTCGCCTCAACGCGCTGGGCCCGGGCGGTATCTCCCGTGACCGCGCGCAGATGGAGGTCCGTGACGTCCACCCGTCGCACTACGGCCGCATGTGCCCGATCGAGACCCCTGAGGGTCCCAACATCGGTCTCATCGGCTCGCTCGCGAGCTACGGGCGGATCAACCCCTTCGGCTTCATCGAGACGCCGTACCGCAAGGTCGTCGACGGTCGGGTCACCGACGAGATCGTCTACATCTCCGCGGACGAGGAGGACAAGGTCATCGTCGCCCAGGCGAACGCCGTCCTCGCCGACGACGGTACCTTCGCCGAGGAGCGGGTCCTCGCCCGCACCAAGGGTGGCGAGGTCGACCAGATCCCGGCCGAGGACGTCGACTACATGGACGTCTCGCCGCGCCAGATGGTCTCCGCCGCGACCGCGATGATCCCCTTCCTCGAGCACGACGACGCCAACCGTGCGCTCATGGGCGCCAACATGCAGCGCCAGGCCGTGCCGCTCGTCCAGGCCGAGGCCCCCTACGTCGGCACCGGCATGGAGCACCGCGCCGCCCTCGACTCGGGTGACGTGGTCCGCGCCGACAAGGCCGGCGTCGTCACCGAGGTCTCCGCTGACCTCGTCACCGTCCTGCAGGACGAGGGCGGCAGCAAGACCTACAAGATGATGAAGTTCTCCCGGTCCAACCAGGGCAACAGCTACAACCAGCGCGTCATGGTCTCCGAGGGTGACCGCGTCGAGGCCGGCCAGCTGATCGCCGACGGTCCCGCGACCGACGGTGGCGAGATGGCCCTCGGGCGCAACCTGCTCGTGGCCTTCATGCCGTGGGAGGGCTACAACTACGAGGACGCCATCATCCTCAGCCAGCGTCTGGTGCAGGACGACGTCCTCTCCTCGATCCACATCGAGGAGCACGAGGTCGACGCCCGCGACACCAAGCTCGGCCCGGAGGAGATCACCCGCGACATCCCCAACGTCTCCGAGGAGGTCCTCGCCGACCTCGACGAGCGCGGGATCATCCGCATCGGTGCCGAGGTCCGCGACGGCGACCTGCTCGTCGGCAAGGTCACGCCGAAGGGCGAGACCGAGCTGACCCCGGAGGAGCGCCTGCTGCGCGCCATCTTCGGCGAGAAGGCCCGCGAGGTCCGCGACACCTCCATGAAGGTCCCCCACGGCGAGACCGGCACGGTCATCGGCGTCAAGGTCTTCGACAAGGACGAGGGCGACGAGCTGCCCCCGGGCGTCAACCAGCTGGTGCGCGTCTACGTGGCCAACAAGCGCAAGATCACCGATGGTGACAAGCTCGCCGGCCGCCACGGCAACAAGGGCGTCATCTCCAAGATCCTCCCCGTGGAGGACATGCCCTTCCTCGAGGACGGCACGCCGGTCGACGTCGTGCTCAACCCGCTCGGTGTCCCCGGTCGAATGAACATCGGCCAGATCATGGAGCTGCACCTGGGCTGGGCCGCCAGCCGCGGCTGGAAGATCGAGGGCAACCCCGACTGGGCCGCGATGATCCCCGAGGACGCGCGCGAGGCCCCGGCCGACACCCGTGTCGCCAGCCCCGTCTTCGACGGTGCCGACGAGCACGAGATCGCCGGTCTGCTCGACTCGACGACGCCCACCCGCGACGGTGTGCGTCTCATCGACCAGAGCGGCAAGGCCAACCTCTTCGACGGCCGCACCGGTGACCCGTACCCGGCCCCGGTGTCCGTCGGCTACATGTACATCCTCAAGCTGCACCACCTCGTGGACGACAAGATCCACGCCCGCAGCACGGGGCCGTACTCGATGATCACCCAGCAGCCGCTCGGTGGTAAGGCCCAGTTCGGTGGCCAGCGCTTCGGCGAGATGGAGGTGTGGGCCCTCGAGGCCTACGGCGCCTCCTACGCGCTGCAGGAGCTGCTGACGATCAAGTCCGACGACGTGACCGGTCGCGTCAAGGTGTACGAGGCCATCGTCAAGGGCGACAACATCCCGGAGCCCGGGATCCCGGAGTCCTTCAAGGTGCTCATCAAGGAGATGCAGTCCCTCTGCCTCAACGTGGAGGTCCTCAACTCCGAGGGCGGCACCATCGAGATGCGCGACAACGAGGACGATGTCTTCCGCGCCGCGGAAGAGCTCGGCATCGATCTGTCCCGGCGCGAGCCGAGCAGCGTCGAGGAGGTCTAACCGCTCGGGGGCGCGGTCCTGACGGACCGCGCCCCGGCAGCGGCCCCTCCATCAGCCCACGCGGCGTCCGCGTCGCACGGGCCACAGAACTTATCGAGTCATCCTCGACAACGAGAGAAGGAAGCACGAAGTGCTGGACGTCAACTTCTTCGACGAGCTGCGCATCGGCCTGGCCACCGCGGAGGACATCCGCAACTGGAGCCACGGCGAGGTCAAGAAGCCCGAGACCATCAACTACCGCACCCTCAAGCCCGAGAAGGAGGGCCTCTTCTGCGAGCGCATCTTCGGCCCCACCCGGGACTGGGAGTGCTCCTGCGGCAAGTACAAGCGCGTGCGCTTCAAGGGCATCATCTGCGAGCGCTGCGGCGTCGAGGTGACCCGCGCCGGCGTGCGTCGTGAGCGCATGGGCCACATCGAGCTGGCCGCACCCGTCACCCACATCTGGTACTTCAAGGGCGTCCCCTCGCGCCTCGGGTACCTGCTCGACCTGGCGCCGAAGGACCTCGAGAAGGTCATCTACTTCGCCGCCTACATGATCACGAGCGTCGACGAGGACCAGCGGCACACCGACCTGCCCTCGCTCGAGGCGCAGATCGAGGCCGAGAAGAAGGAGCTCGAGAACCGCCGCGACGCGGACGTCGAGACCCGCGCGCAGAAGCTCGAGAAGGACATCGCCGAGCTCGAGGCCGAGGGCGCAAAGTCCGACGCCAAGCGCAAGGTCCGCGACTCCGCCGAGCGCGAGATGAACCAGATCCGCAAGCGGGCCGACCAGCAGGTCGAGCGCCTCGCCCAGGTCTGGGACCGCTTCAAGAACCTCAAGGTCCAGGACCTCGAGGGCGACGAGGTCCTCTACCGCGAGATGCGTGACCGCTTCGGTCTGTACTTCGAGGGCGGCATGGGCGCCGCGGCCATCCAGAAGCGCCTGGAGACCTTCGACCTCGAGGCCGAGGCCGACAAGCTGCGCGAGATCATCGCGACCGGCAAGGGGCAGAAGAAGACCCGCGCCCTCAAGCGCCTCAAGGTCGTCACCGCCTTCCTCACCACCGACAACAAGCCCGCGGGCATGGTCCTGGACGCCGTCCCGGTCATCCCGCCGGACCTGCGCCCGATGGTCCAGCTCGACGGTGGTCGCTTCGCGACCTCCGACCTCAACGACCTGTACCGCCGCGTCATCAACCGCAACAACCGCCTCAAGCGACTGCTCGACCTCGGCGCGCCCGAGATCATCGTCAACAACGAGAAGCGGATGCTGCAGGAGGCCGTCGACAACCTCTTCGACAACGGTCGTCGCGGTCGTGCGGTCACCGGCCCGGGCAACCGGCCGCTGAAGTCCCTGTCCGACATGCTCAAGGGCAAGCAGGGTCGTTTCCGTCAGAACCTCCTCGGCAAGCGCGTCGACTACTCCGGCCGTTCGGTCATCGTCGTCGGCCCGCAGCTGAAGCTGCACCAGTGCGGTCTGCCCAAGGCGATGGCGCTCGAGCTCTTCAAGCCCTTCGTCATGAAGCGGCTCGTCGACCTCGACCACGCGCAGAACATCAAGTCCGCCAAGCGGATGGTCGAGCGCCAGCGGTCGGTCGTGTGGGACGTCCTCGAAGAGGTCATCACCGAGCACCCGGTGCTGCTCAACCGTGCGCCCACGCTGCACCGCCTCGGCATCCAGGCCTTCGAGCCGCAGCTGGTCGAGGGCAAGGCCATCCAGATCCACCCGCTCGTCTGCACTGCCTTCAACGCGGACTTCGACGGTGACCAGATGGCCGTCCACCTGCCGCTGAGCGCGGAGGCCCAGGCCGAGGCCCGGATCCTCATGCTCTCGAGCAACAACATCCTCAAGCCGGCTGACGGCCGCCCCGTCACGATGCCGACGCAGGACATGGTCATCGGCCTCTTCCACCTCACCTCCGAGGTGGCTCTCGAGACCGAGCACCGTCGTGCCTTCGCCTCGCCCGCCGAGGCGCGCATGGCCTTCGACGCCGGCGAGATCAAGATCGGCACGCCGGTCCGCATCCGCCTGACCGATGTCGCCGTGCCCGTCGGGCACGAGCTGCCCGAGGGTGCCGAGGTCGACGAGCAGGGTCGTGTGGCCACGTGGATCGCCGAGACCACCCTGGGTCGGGCCCTCTTCAACGAGACGCTGCCGGAGGACTACCCCTTCGTCAACGAACCCGTGGACCGCAAGCGCCTGTCGACGATCGTCAACGACCTCGCCGAGCGCTACACCAAGGTCCAGGTCGCGGCCTCGCTCGACGCCCTCAAGGAGGCCGGCTACCACTGGGCCTCCCGCTCGGGCACGACCGTCGCGCTCTCCGACGTCGTCACCCCGCCCCGCAAGGCGGAGATCCTCGCGACCTACGAGGAGAAGGCGACGAAGGTCCAGAAGCAGTACGAGCGCGGTCTGATCACCGACGACGAGCGTCGTCAGGAGCAGATCGAGATCTGGACCCAGGCGACCAACGAGGTCTCCGCAGAGATGCAGGAGAACTTCCCGAAGGACAACCCCATCTTCCGGATGGTCAACTCGGGTGCTCGTGGTAACTGGTTCCAGCTGCGACAGATCGCCGGTATGCGTGGCCTCATGGCCAACCCGAAGGGCGAGATCATCCCGCGCCCGATCCGCACGAACTTCCGTGAGGGCCTCTCGGTCGTCGAGTTCTTCATCTCGACCCACGGTGCGCGCAAGGGTCTGGCCGACACCGCCCTTCGTACCGCCGACTCCGGCTACCTGACGCGTCGTCTCGTCGACGTCTCCCAGGACGTCATCGTCCGCGAGGACGACTGCGGGACCGAGCGCGGCCTGACGATGCCGATCGCGCAGTTCGACGAGCTCACCGGCACCCGCCGGATCCACGACGAGGTCGAGTTCACCGTCTACGGTCGCTGCCTCGCGGCGGCGGTCGAGCACGAGGGCTCCGTCCTCGCCGAGGCCGGCTCCGACCTCGGTGACGTCGTCATCGACCAGCTGTACAAGGCTGGTGTCGACGAGGTGAAGATCCGCTCGGTGCTCACCTGCGAGTCCAAGGTCGGTACGTGCGCCAAGTGCTACGGCCGCAGCCTGGCCACGGGTCAGCTCGTCGACATCGGCGAGGCCGTCGGCATCATCGCGGCCCAGTCGATCGGTGAGCCCGGTACCCAGCTGACGATGCGGACCTTCCACACCGGTGGTGTGGCCGGTGACGACATCACGCAGGGTCTGCCGCGAGTCGTCGAGCTCTTCGAGGCGCGCACCCCCAAGGGTGTCGCCCCGATCGCTGAGGCCGACGGCAAGATCACGATCGAGGAGACCGACAAGGGCCGGCGCATCCTGCTCGTCGCGGATCGCGACGGCGAGGAGCACGCCTACCCGGTGAGCAAGCGCTCGCGCCTGCTCGTCGAGGACGGCGAGCGCGTGGCCGTCGGTACCCAGCTCGTCCAGGGCGCCATCGACCCCAAGCAGGTCCTGCGCATCCTCGGTCCGCGTCACGCCCAGAAGCACCTCGTCGACGAGGTGCAGAAGGTCTACCGCCAGCAGGGTGTGTCGATCCACGACAAGCACATCGAGGTCATCGTCCGGCAGATGCTGCGCCGGATCACGATCCTCGAGTCGGGTGACGCCAACCTTCTGCCGGGCATGCTCGCCGAGCGCGCCCGCTTCGAGACCGAAAACCGTCGCGTCGTCGCCGAGGGTGGTCGCCCGGCCTCGGGTCGTCCGGAGCTCATGGGTATCACCAAGGCCTCGCTCGCGACCGACTCCTGGCTCTCCGCCGCCTCCTTCCAGGAGACGACCCGCGTCCTCACCGAGGCCGCGATGGAGGGCCGCTCGGACCCGCTGCTGGGTCTGAAGGAAAACGTCATCCTCGGCAAGCTCATCCCCGCCGGTACGGGTCTGCCCCGCTACCGCAACGTGGACGTCGAGCCCACCGAGGAGGCCAAGGCCGCGATGTACTCGCTGCCCAACTACGACGAGTACGCCTACCCGGTCTTCGGTCCCGGCTCGGGCGAGGCGATCCGCCTCGACGACCTCGATCTGGACGTCTGAGCAGACTCGTTCCTCCCGACGGGGGTGGTGCCGCGATCGCGGTGCCACCCCCGTCGTCGTTGCCCCGTGTGACAGGTGTGACGGATGAGGCGGATGTGACGATCGGCCGGTGAAGATCGCCGGAAAATCAAGGGAAACACGCCGAAGGCCAGGTCGACGTCACCCGGGATTTCGTGGTTGATTGGTCCCTGTTCGATTCACGAACTTCAAGGATGGAGATCCCACATGAACAAGTCCGAGCTCGCCAGCGCCGTCGCCGAGAAGGCCGGCGTCACCAACGCTCAGGCGTCCGAGGTCATCACCGCCCTCCAGGCGGTCCTGTCCGAGTCCGTCGCCAAGGGCGAGAAGGTCACCGTCCCCGGCTTCTTCAGCCTCGAGCGCGTCGAGCGCAAGGAGCGCAAGGGCCGCAACCCGCAGTCGGGCGAGGAGATGGTCATCCCCGGTGGCTACGCCGCCAAGCTCTCCGCCGGCAGCGCCCTCAAGGCCGCGGCCAAGGGCTGATCGCCGCACCACACGAAGGGGGTCGGTCGCCGCGACGGCGACCGACCCCCTTCGTCGTGCCGTGATGGGGGAGGATGCAGCCATGACCGGAGCGCAGCGCGACCAGCCCATGTCGGTGCGGGCCACCGCGGCGCGGTGGGCGCTCGGCTCGTTGCTGGCCGTCGGTGCCCTCGTGCTCCTGCTCAAGCCGGGCGGGGTCACCAAGCTCCTCGGCCTCGTGCTGGCGGTGGCGGCGGTCACGACCTTCACGCGGCGTTCGCGCTCCGACGCGACGATCGTGACGGTGCTGCTGCTCGTCGTGGCGGGTGCCTACCTGCTCGCCTTCCTCACCGGCAACAGCCACTGGATCACGGACAGGTACTGATGCGCGACGACCTCATCATCCGGCGGGAGACGCCGGCCGACACGGCGCCGACCGAGGCGCTGCACGACGCGGCCTTCGGCGTGCCCGAGGGGCGAAGGGAGTCGCTCGAGCGCGAGCTCCTCCGGGGCCTGCGGTCGGACGGCTCCGTCATCGACGGCCTGACCTTCGTCGCCGAGCTCGACGGCGAGGTCGTGGGGCACGTCGTGTGCAGTCGGGGGACGCTCGACGGGGCGCCGTCGGTCGGCCTCGGGCCGATCGCGGTGCGACCGCAGCTGCAGCGGCAGGGGATCGGTGCCGCGCTCGTCATGGCCGTCGTTGCGAGCGCCGAGCAGGCCGCCGAGCCGGCGATCGTGCTCCTCGGCGACCCGGAGTACTACGGCTTCTTCGGCTTCCGGCCGGCGGCGGGCCTCGGGATCGGCTCCCCTGGACCGTGGCCGGACGAGTACTTCCAGGCCTTGACCCTGCGGGCGTGGCGGCCTGAGATGGCTGGGCCTTTTGCCTACGCCCCCGCTTTTGACCGACTCGCGTGACACCCCGCGCAAGGTCCCGCACGTATCGGATTTGTGACGGTATGGGCTCGCCGGTATCGTTGATCAGCGTGCGTGGCACGGCTGTGCCGTGACGCGCGTGGAGGAAGGTCGGAGACGACCTCCCTCGCCCCTCTCGCCGGGCATCTCGAGATGACCTTCCGGGGTCGTGACGGGGAGTGCAGGGGAGAGCACCACCAGCGACACACCCGAGTGCGGGGGTCGCGGGTGGCATCCAAGGAGTGCCGGTCGGGTTCGCCCGAGCGGTGCAGACAACATCACCGACGTACGGAGACACAGGTTGCCTACCATCAACCAGCTGGTGCGCAAGGGCCGGCAGGACAAGCCGTCCAAGGCCGCCACGCCCGCCCTCAAGGGCTCGCCGCAGCGCCGTGGCGTGTGCACGCGCGTGTACACGACCACCCCCAAGAAGCCGAACTCTGCCCTGCGTAAGGTCGCCCGCGTGCGCCTCACGAGTGGCATCGAGGTCACGGCCTACATCCCGGGTGTCGGTCACAACCTGCAGGAGCACTCCATCGTGCTCGTGCGTGGTGGCCGAGTGAAGGACCTCCCCGGTGTCCGTTACAAGATCGTCCGCGGGTCCCTCGACACCCAGGGTGTCAAGGGTCGTCAGCAGGCCCGCAGCCGTTACGGCGCCAAGAAGGAGAAGAAGTAATGCCTCGCAAGGGTCCCGCCCCGAAGCGCCCGCTCGTCGTCGACCCGGTCTACCAGTCCCCGCTGGTGACCCAGCTGGTCAACAAGATCCTGCTCGACGGCAAGAAGTCCATCGCCGAGTCCATCGTCTACGACGCCCTCGAGGGTGTCCGCGAGAAGACCGGCACGGACCCGGTCCAGACGCTCAAGCGCGCCCTGGACAACGTCCGCCCCTCCCTGGAGGTCAAGTCCCGCCGCGTCGGTGGCGCGACCTACCAGGTCCCGATCGAGGTCAAGCCCGGCCGTGCGACCACCCTGTCGCTGCGCTGGCTGGTCGGCTACTCGCGTCAGCGTCGTGAAAAGACGATGACCGAGCGCCTCATGAACGAGATCCTCGACGCGAGCAACGGCCTGGGTGCCGCGGTCAAGCGTCGCGAGGACACGCACAAGATGGCCGAGTCCAACAAGGCCTTCGCGCACTACCGCTGGTGACAGCAGGTCGGGGTCGGCCCCGCGCCGACCCCGACCACACCCGCCCGCCCGGGCAGACACGACCGCAACGAGCGAGATGAGATAACGAGTGGCACAGGACGTCCTGACGGACCTGACCAAGGTCCGAAACATCGGCATCATGGCGCACATCGACGCCGGCAAGACGACGACGACTGAGCGCATCCTTTTCTACACCGGCGTCAACCACAAGCTGGGCGAGACGCACGACGGTGCCTCCACCACCGACTGGATGGAGCAGGAGAAGGAGCGCGGCATCACGATCACGTCCGCCGCGGTCACCTCCTTCTGGGACGACACCCAGATCAACATCATCGACACCCCGGGTCACGTCGACTTCACGGTCGAGGTCGAGCGCTCGCTGCGCGTCCTCGACGGTGCGGTCGCGGTCTTCGACGGCAAGGAGGGCGTCGAGCCCCAGTCCGAGACCGTGTGGCGCCAGGCGGACAAGTACGACGTCCCCCGCATCGCCTTCGTCAACAAGATGGACAAGCTGGGCGCGGACTTCTACTTCACCGTCCAGACGATCAAGGACCGCCTCGGTGCGGAGCCGCTCGTCATGCAGCTGCCGATCGGTGCCGAGAACGACTTCGTCGGCGTCGTCGACCTCATCAAGATGAAGGCCCTCGTCTGGCCCGGCGACGCCAAGGGTGACGTCACCCTCGGTGCCTCGTACGAGACCCAGGAGATCCCCGCGGACCTCCAGGAGAAGGCCGAGGAGTACCGCAACCACCTCATCGAGCGCGTCGCCGAGTCCGACGACGAGCTCATGGAGAAGTACCTCGGTGGCGAGGAGCTCACCGACGAGGAGATCAAGGCGGGCGTCCGCAAGCTCACCGTCAACTCGGAGCTCTACCCGATCTTCTGCGGCTCGGCCTTCAAGAACCGTGGTGTCCAGCCGGTGCTCGACGCCGTCAAGGACTACCTGCCGAGCCCCCTCGACGTGGCTGCCATGGAGGGCCACGCCCCCGGTAACGAGGAGGAGGTCGTGCTCCGCAAGCCGAGCATCGACGAGCCCTTCTCGGCGCTCGCCTTCAAGATCGCCGCGCACCCCTTCTTCGGCACGCTGACCTTCATCCGTGTGTACTCGGGCAAGCTCACGCCGGGCACCCAGGTCATCAACTCGACCAAGGGCAAGAAGGAGCGCATCGGCAAGCTCTTCCAGATGCACGCCAACAAGGAGAACCCGGTCGAGGAGGCGATGGCGGGGCACATCTACGCCGTCATCGGTCTCAAGGAGACGACCACGGGTGACACCCTGAGCGACATCAACAACCAGGTCATCCTCGAGTCGATGTCCTTCCCGGCCCCGGTCATCCAGGTGGCCATCGAGCCGAAGACGAAGGGCGACCAGGAAAAGCTCGGCAGCGCGATCCAGCGTCTCGTCGCAGAGGACCCGACCTTCCAGGTCTCGCTCGACGAGGAGACCGGTCAGACGATCATCGCGGGCATGGGCGAGCTCCACCTCGACGTCTTCGTCGACCGCATGAAGCGTGAGTTCAAGGTCGAGGCCAACATCGGCAAGCCGCAGGTGGCCTACCGCGAGACGATCCGCCGTGCGGTCGAGAAGTACGACTACACGCACAAGAAGCAGACCGGTGGTTCGGGTCAGTTCGCGAAGGTGCAGATCACCTTCGAGCCCCTCGACTCCACGACCGAGGACGGGGACGGCGAGCTCTACGAGTTCAAGAACGCCGTCACCGGTGGTCGCATCCCGCGTGAGTACATCCCGAGCGTCGACGCCGGTATCCAGGACGCGATGCAGTACGGCGTGCTCGCCGGCTACCCGGTCGTCGGTGTCAAGGCCACCCTCATCGACGGTGCCTACCACGACGTCGACTCCTCGGAGATGGCCTTCAAGATCGCCGGCTCGATGGCCTTCAAGGAGGCCGCTCGCAAGGCCGACCCGGTGCTCATGGAGCCGATGATGAAGGTCGAGGTGCGTACCCCCGAGGACTACATGGGCGACGTCATCGGCGACATCAACTCGCGTCGTGGCCAGATCCAGTCCATGGAGGACGTCAGCGGGGCCAAGGTCGTCACCGGCCTCGTGCCGCTGTCGGAGATGTTCGGCTACGTCGGTGACCTGCGGTCCAAGACCCAGGGCCGGGCCAACTACTCCATGGAGTTCGACTCCTACGCGGAGGTCCCCAAGGCGGTCGCCGAGGAGATCATCAAGAAGACCCGAGGCGAGTGACCGGTAGCATTACCGGGATCCCGACACGGACCATCCACAACACACCCACAAACGACGCCACCCTGCCGGGCAAAGGCGTAACCGAGAAGACGTCCTGAGGAGGACAACACAGTGGCGAAGGCAAAGTTCGAGCGGAGCAAGCCGCACGTCAACATCGGCACCATCGGTCACATCGACCATGGCAAGACGACGCTGACGGCCGCGATCTCCCGCGTGCTGCACGACCAGCTCCCCGACCTCAACGAGGCCTCGGCGTTCGACACGATCGACAAGGCTCCCGAGGAGAAGCAGCGCGGTATCACCATCTCGATCGCGCACATCGAGTACCAGACGGAGTCGCGTCACTACGCGCACGTCGACTGCCCGGGTCACGCTGACTACGTGAAGAACATGATCACCGGTGCGGCTCAGATGGACGGCGCGATCCTCGTGGTCGCCGCCACCGACGGCCCGATGCCGCAGACGAAGGAGCACGTCCTCCTGGCCCGCCAGGTCGGCGTCCCCTACATCGTCGTCGCGCTCAACAAGGCCGACATGGTCGACGACGAGGAGATCATGGAGCTCGTCGAGATGGAGGTCCGCGAGCTGCTGTCCTCCTACGAGTTCCCGGGCGACGACGTCCCGGTCGTCAAGGTCTCGGCGCTCAAGGCGCTCGAGGGCGACGCCAAGTGGGGCGAGTCGATCATGGAGCTCATGGGCGCCGTCGACTCCTACATCCCCGAGCCGGAGCGTGACCTCGACAAGCCGTTCATGATGCCCGTCGAGGACGTCTTCACGATCACCGGTCGTGGCACCGTCGTCACCGGTCGTATCGAGCGCGGCATCCTCAACGTCAACGAGGAGGTCGAGATCGTCGGTATCCGCGAGGAGAAGACCACGACCACCGTCACCGGCATCGAGATGTTCCGCAAGCTCCTGGACGAGGGTCGTGCGGGCGAGAACGTCGGTCTGCTCCTGCGTGGCACCAAGCGCGAGGACGTCGAGCGCGGGCAGGTCATCTGCAAGCCGGGCTCGATCACCCCGCACACCGAGTTCGAGGCGCAGGTCTACATCCTGTCCAAGGAGGAGGGTGGCCGTCACACGCCGTTCTACGACTCCTACCGTCCGCAGTTCTACTTCCGGACCACCGACGTCACCGGCGTCGTCTCGCTGCCCGAGGGCACCGAGATGGTCATGCCCGGCGACAACACCGACATGAAGGTCGAGCTCATCCAGCCGATCGCCATGGAGGAGGGCCTGAAGTTCAACATCCGCGAGGGTGGCCGCACCGTCGGCGCC
Organism: Janibacter hoylei PVAS-1; assembly: GCF_004025845.1. Lineage (NCBI taxonomy): Bacteria > Bacillati > Actinomycetota > Actinomycetes > Micrococcales > Intrasporangiaceae > Janibacter > Janibacter hoylei. Next base: position 203,068 of record NZ_PIPF01000012.1, on the reverse strand, counting down.
GGTCGCGTCACCAAGATCATCAAGTGATCTTGGGCTGACCTCGAGTCAGCAGCCACGCAGGGCCCGTCTCCCCGTCAGGGGAGGCGGGCCCTGCGTCGTGCCGGGCGTGGTTGTTCCCTGAGTGGGTCCCACGTTCCGCGTGGGCGGCGCCAGCGCCGTCTCGAATCCGACTGTTCCCTGAGGAGGCGCGCCAGCGCCGTCTCGAATCCGACTGTTCCCTGAGGAGGCGCGCCAGCGCCGTCTCGAAGGGTCACGGTCGGCCGGCCTCGATCCACGCGTGCGCGGGCAGGGTCCACCCGTCGGCCTCGAGCGCAGCCCTCAGGGCGGTGCGGTTGTTCGTGGGGAGGCCGGCGGCGCGGTAGCGGGCGCGTCCCCGCTCGAGGTGGCTGCGGATGGTGGAGGTGCGCAGGGCGAGGATGCGGCCGATGTGCGCGGGGGAGTGCCCGCGCGAGGCGACGTAGAGGGTGAGCACCTGCAGCTCGCGGTCGGTCAGGGTCGTGACCGGGGCCGCGGCGGGGTCGACCCGCGCGTGGTGGGGGACGTGCCCGCCGCAGACGTCGCGGATGGTCTCGGCGACCTCGGCGAGTCCCACGGTCGGCTCGATCCAGGCGACGGCGCCCTCGGCCGCCGCCCGTCGGGCGAAGGGGGTCTCGCGCTCCGGGCCGATGATGATGGTCTGCGAGCCGAGGCGGCGCAGGGCACGCACCTTGAGCGGCAGGGGCACGTGGTCGTCGAGCAGGGCGTCCAGGACGACGAAGGGGCCCGTGAAGTCCCACTCCTCCTGGAAGTGCACCCACGAGTGGACAGCGGTCGTCACGCGCAGGGGCCGCTCTCCGCGGCGCAGCTCGTGACGCAGGGCCGTCGTGACGACGGGGGAGGTGTGGACCAGGTCCAGCCGGATCGAGGTGGGCATCGGGCACGATGGTGGCATGTCCGTGCCTCCCGTGGTCTCCGTGTGGTCTCCGTGGCGGTTGCACGCGGACTCCGTCACCGTCGTGCTGGGTGAGCACGGGTTCCGCACGCAAGTCGTCGATGACCCGGTGGAGGTGGACGGGCTGCTCGTCGCGAGCGCGATGACAGCCGATCAGGGGCAGCTGCTGCGCGAACGGGCGAGCGCGGGCCGGTCGACGATCGTCTGGGGAGGGACTCTCCCGCCGCCGCGGATCGCTGAGCTGCGTGATGCCGGGGCGCTGGCCTACGTTTCGATGCTGCACGCACCCAGCGAGCTCGTCGCCGTCGTCTCGGACGTGCTGTCCGGTGAGGACGTGCCGTGGACCGACGCGGTCGGGCCGCTCCCGACGTTGACGGAGCGCGAGCAGGGCGTGGCCCGTGCCTATCTCGTCGACCACGCCGACCGCACCCGTGCCCAGGTGGCGCAGATCCTGGGCATCAGTGACCGCACACTCAAGGTGCACATCGCCAACATCAGGACCAAGGCCGGGCACCGGGGGACCCATACCCGGGAGGGGCTGCGGCGCGCGCTGACCGTTCGCGCGTGGCTGGACTAGTCCTTTTGAGGGCATTTGGTCGCGGGTGAGTCAGGTCTCCCTAGGGTCGTGCGTGGCAGCTCGACAGGGGGCTGTCATGGGGAGGAACCCACTCACGTGCCGTGCGACGTGCCCGGTGCGCCCTGCACGCGCCTGTCCGCAGAGAGACTGTCATGACTCAGGACATCACGACCACCGGCCCGTCCCGCCGCTCCATCGCGAAGGGCGCCGCCTGGGCCGTCCCCAGCGTGGCCGTCGCGGCCGCTGCGCCGTCACTCGCCGCGTCGACCGAGCCGCCGTGCGCCCCGCAGACCTGCGCCTACCCGCTCGTCTCCGCGCTGCAGGTCATCGCCACCCGTAATGCCAACAACACGAGCTCGAGTATCAGCTTCACGGGCGCCATCACGGCGGCCATCACGCCGTGCACCGGTCTGCTGTCGCTCGGCGTGGCCACCCTGCGCCGCGTCGAGGTGACGTGGCAGAGCCGCGCGGCGCGGCCCCCCTACACCGGCTCTGGCATCTCTGCCACCACGACGACGACCTCCTCCAACTACAACCTCGCGCTGGGCGTCAACGCTGCGGGCGCGCTCATCATCCCCACGCTGAGCATCAGCGTCCCCAATGTCCGCAACATCCAGAGCGGTGTGTACGCCGACGTCGTGGTGGGCTCGCTCCCGTCCCGCCCGACGCGGCTGTGCTTCGACATCGACTACACCCGCATCATCGGCGGCGGCCTGCCTCCGCAGGAGTGCCAGGCCAGGGTGTGCATCGACACGGCAGTCCTCGTCGCGGTGGGCGTGATCTCCAACATCGGTGGAGGTGTCGCCACCTTCACCGTCGCCGACATCGGCGGCGCTCGCTGACTTCGACCCGCCATTGCTGAGGGCCCCCGGCACGCCTGCCGGGGGCCCTCGCGCGTGCCCTCAGATCTCCGAGATCGTCGTCCGCGCCAGCCGCCGCCCGGCCAGGGCGGCGCCCGCGACGAGCACGACGAGCGCGGCGGGGGCGGCGAACCACGGCGACGGGTGGGCCTCGAGCCCGAGCCCCGCGTGGAGGATGCTCCCGCCGAAGGCCCGCGCGGACAGGTACTCGGCCGGGTCGAGCGCCGACGTGAGCAGGGCCTCCCAGACGAGCCAGTAGAGCAGGCACCCGGTGACGCTGCGCTTGACGAGCAGCGCGAGCAGGGCGAAGGCACCCGTGTAGGCGATGGCCGAGACCGTGCCGCCGAGGAGGGCGCTCCACCACAGGCTGCCGTCGACGCCGACCATGATGAGCGCGGCGAGCGCCATCGGCACCACGGCGAAGAGCACAGAGCTGGCGAGGATGACGAGCATCTTGCTCGCGACGATCACCCACCGCGGGATCGGCTTGCTCAGCAGGTAGATGATCGACCCGTCGTCGATCTCCGAGGTGATGAGCGTCGTCGTGCCGATGAGCGTGACGACCGGGACGACGACCCCGATGCCGAAGGTGCGCACGAGGTCGAGCGGCCCGCCGGTCGGGTCGAGCGGGCCCGTCGGAGCGAGGCGGATGAGGAGCGCGAGCCCGAGCAGGGCGCCCGCCATCGCGACGAGGACGAGGACCCGCACGCGCCCGAGCAGGGAGCGCAGGGCCAGACGGATGATCGCGGGACTCATCGGCTCACCAGGTATCCGAAGATGCTCTCGAGCGACTCGTCGGTCGGCGTCAGCTCGAAGATGCGGATGTCGTGCTCCCGGGCCACCCGGGGAGCGGTGCGGGCGAAGCCGCCGAAGTCGTCGGCCTCGAGCTCGAGGTACCGGTCGCCGTGCAGCCGTACCCCGCGCACGCTCGAGCCGGCGAGCAGGGCGGCGGCGAGCGCGCGGTTGTCGCTGCTGCGGATGCGGTACTGGTTGGGGCGGTCGGTCATGAGCCGGCGGATCTCGGTGCGGTCGCCCGAGGCCGCGTGCCGCCCGGAGACGATGACCTCGATCTGCCCGGCGAGCGACTCGACCTCCTCGAGGATGTGCGAGCTGAAGACGATCGTGCGGCCCTGAGCCGCGTAGTCCGACAGCAGCGTGGCCATCGCGTGGCGCTGGATCGGGTCCATGCCGTTGAAGGGCTCGTCGAGCAGCAGCACCGGCGGGTCGTGGACGAGCGCCGAGGCCATCTTGACCCGCTGCCGCATGCCCTTGCTGAAGGTCCCGACCGGCCGGTCGGCCGCCCCCTCGAGGTCGACGAGCCGGATCGCGTGGTCGGTCGCGGCCCGCGCCGACGGCAGCTGGTGCAGGTCGGCGTTGAGCCGGACGAACTGGCGGGCGGTGAGGAAGTCGTAGACCGACTCCTGCACGGGCACCAGCCCGATCTGCCGGTACGTCCCCGTGTCCTGACGAAGGGGGTGACCGTCCAGTGTCGCGGTGCCCGCAGAGGGCGCGAGCAGCCCGGCCATGATCGACAGGATCGTCGACTTGCCGGCGCCGTTGGGTCCGAGCAGACCGGTGATGCCGGGGCCGACGTCCATCGTCACGTCGTTGACGGCGACGACGTTGCCGAACCATCGGCTCACGGACTCCAGGTGCAGCGTGCTCACAGCGAGGCCACCGATCGCATCCGGGCGACAAGCGCGGCGGTGGGCACGGCCACCCACGCGACGCACACGAGGACCGCGAGCGGGACGTACCACCCTTCGGGCTGGGGGAGGGTCGCATTGGCCGGCGGATCGCCGAAGAGGCCCGAGACCAGCTCGGCGACCGCGGTGAAGGGGTGGGCCGAGGCGACGAGCTGGCCGATGCCGTCCCGCTGCAGCTCGAAGGTGATGGCCAGCGCCATCGTGATCATCGCGGAGGGGACCATGAGCACGACGATGATCGCGGCGAGCGCGAGACCGGACTTCGTCGCGAGGGTCGAGACGAGCGCCGAGATCGCGGCGAGCACGAGGGAGAGCACGGCGACGCCGACGAGGGCGGCGCCGAAGCGCTGCGCGTGCAGACCGGTGTCCACACCCGTCGAGAGCGCGCAGGCGAACCACACGAGCATCGGGGTGATGATGACGAGGAAGGTCGCCGTCGTCAGCGCCGCGAGCCGGGTGAGCACGAAGCGCGTGCGGGAGACCGGCCGGGCGAAGTACAGGACGATCGTGCGGTATCGCAGGTCGCGGGCGAAGAGCACCGGCGCCTGGGTCGCGACGAAGATCGTGATGAGCAGCTGGGTCCAGTAGGGGTAGCCGAAGTAGTTGGACGGGGCCGCGCCCATGCCCGCCGGGGCCTGCGCCGCCTGGATGCTCAGCGCGCCGAGCACGACGGCGGGCAGGGCCATGAGGGCCATCGTCAGCCACGGCATGATCTTGGCCCTGCCCGAGCGGCCGATGCCGAAGGCCTGCGCCAGGGAGTTGCGGTAGAGCTCGAGGGTGATGGCGCCGTCGCCGAGGCGGCCGCCGCGAAATCCGCGGTAGCCGAGGTCGTGGATGACGCTGCGCGGGGGAGAGGTCATGCGTGCGGTCCTCCGGGGTGGGCGGCGGCGGCCGGCGAAGGGGGAGTGTGGAAGACCTCGTCGAGGGTGTGGCGCCGCTCCTGCACGCGCACGAGCCCCAGGGCGAGGTCGACGGCCGCGTCGCGGATGGCGTCGAGGTCCTCGGGGCGCTCGATGCGCACCTCGACGTCGGGGCCGGCGGGCCAGGCGGTGATCCCCCGGTCGAGCAGGGCCTGCCCGAGGGCCCGGTCGCTGCCGGGCGGGCCGAGTACCTCGACGACGACCGTGCCGGTGCTCTGGGTGAGGTCCGAGGTGCGCGACGCGCGCAGCAGCCGGCCGCTGTCGAGCACGACGATGCTGTCGGCGGTGCGCTCGAGCTCGCCGAGCAGGTGGCTCGTCACGACGACGGAGATGCCGAAGTCGGCGTGGAGCCGGGCGATGAGGTCGAGCATGTCGTCGCGGGCCCGGGGGTCGAGCCCGCTCGTCGGTTCGTCGAGGAAGACGAGCGCCGGGTCGTGGACGAGGGCCTGGGCGAGCTTGGCCCGTTGCTTCATGCCGGTCGAGTAGCCGCCCATCGCCCGATGGCGCTCCTCGTCGAGGCCGACGTGCCGCAGCACGTCGGAGGCTCGCTCGCGGCTGGCCTGACGGGGCAGCCCGGACATCAGGGCCATGTGGAGGACGAAGTCCGCGGCGCTGACGTCCGCGGGCAGGCAGTCGTGCTCGGGCATGTACCCGACGAGGGCGCGGACGTCCCTCCCGTCGGCCCCGGGATCGCGACCGAGGACCTCGACGGTGCCGGCGGTGGCCGGCAGCAGGCCGAGGAGGATCTTGATGAGCGTCGACTTGCCGGCGCCGTTGACGCCCACGACGCCGGTGATGCCGGGGTCGACCCGCAGGGTGAGCGCGTCGAGCGCGCTCACCGGGCCGTAGCGCTTGCTCAGGTGGTCGGTGACGACGACCGGCCGGTGCTCGGTCACGCTGCCCCTCCTCGTCGGTGGTCCCGGCTCCCCGTGTGCCGGACGCAGTCACACCCTAACCAGCCGGCGCGGACGCGCCGTGACCTGACGATCACGGCGCGGGGGACCCCCTTCGCCATAGGCTGGGGGAGCCCGCCCCACCCGACCACGGAGACGCCACGCCACATGGCCAACGACGAGAGCACCGCGACCGAGGACCTCGCCCCCGAGGAGGAGGGCCTCGACGAGGAGGTCAAGCCCTCCATCCGAGAGATGAAGAAGCGCGGCTGGACCATGGCCGTCAAGCGCGCGATCAAGGAGTTCAGCGCCGACGGGTGCACCGACCTCGCCGCCGCCCTCACCTACTTCTCCGTCCTGTCGATCTTCCCGGCGCTGCTGGCGCTCGTCTCGATCATCGGCCTCGTCGGCGACCCGCAGGAGACCAAGCAGACCCTGCTCGACGTCATCGGCCAGCTCGGCCAGGGCAGCGTCGTCGACACCCTCGAGGGGCCCATCGACCAGATGGTCAACAGCTCGGGTGCCGGCTTCGGCCTCGTCATCGGTATCGCCGGCGCGCTGTGGTCAGCCTCGGGGTACGTCGGCGCCTTCGGCCGGGCCCTCAACAAGATCTACGAGGTGCCGGAGGGGCGCGGCTTCATCAAGCTGCGCCCGATGCAGCTCGTCGTCACTGCGGTCCTGCTCGTCATGGCCGCAGCGATCATCCTGTCCGTCGCCGTGAGCGGTGAGCTGGCCCGCGCCATCGGCAACACCATCGGCCTCGGCGACGCCGCCGTCATGACGTGGAACATCGCCAAGTGGCCGGTCATCCTGCTCGTCGTGATCTTCATGGTCGGCCTGCTCTACTGGGCGACGCCCAACGTGCAGCAGCCGAAGTTCCGCTGGCTCACCCCCGGCGCCGCCGTCGCCATCGTCGTGGCGATCCTCGCCTCGGTGGCCTTCGGCTTCTACGTCTCCAACTTCGGCTCCTACAACAAGACCTACGGCTCCCTCGCCGGCGTCATCGTCTTCCTGCTCTGGCTGTGGATCCTCAACAACGTGCTGCTCCTCGGCGCCGAGCTGGACTCCGAGATCGAGCGATCCCGCCAGCTGCAGGCCGGCATGGCGGCCGAGGAGGACCTGCTGCTGCCCCTGCGGGACACGACGAAGTCCGATGCGGCGGAGGAGGCGCAGGTCGAGGTCGTCGAGGAGGCCCGCTCGTTGCGCATCCAGGGCCTGAAGGACCAGGGTCGATCCACGGCTGACCTCGCCGACCAGGACTAGTCAAGGACCGCCCGGCCCCGATTTGGACTGGGCCTGCAGCCTCTGGCACACTAGTCAGGTTGCTTGTTGAGCGGTGACGCCTCGATCGGCCTTTGCCACGATCGGGTGTGTTTCCGACACGCTGATGACAACGCATCGAACCGCTTCGGGCGGGGCGACACATCGGCAGCCACAGCACGATCCGGGTGATCCGGGTCGACGACCAGACCGACGACCTGCCCTTTGGCGCGTCGTCGGGCCGCGGAGCGGGTGCGACACACCCGACCGCGTGGGTCGGAGGCCGGGCAGCCGACCAGAGACCAGGCAAGACGGCGAGAGAGAGACGGACACACAGATGGCGGGACAGAAGATCCGCATCCGGTTGAAGTCGTATGACCACGAGGTCATCGACAACTCGGCGCGAAAGATCGTCGACACCGTGACCCGTGCCGGCGCAACGGTGGTGGGCCCCGTCCCGCTGCCGACGGAGAAGAACGTGTTCTGCGTCATCCGTTCGCCGCACAAGTACAAGGACAGCCGCGAGCACTTCGAGATGCGCACCCACAAGCGCCTCATCGACATCATCGACCCGACGCCCAAGGCCGTCGACTCGCTGATGCGCCTCGACCTCCCGGCTGACGTCAACATCGAGATCAAGCTCTGATCCGGGAGAGACGAGAAATGACCACCACTGCCACCAAGACCGTCAAGGGCGTGCTCGGCGAGAAGCTCGGCATGACGCAGGTCTGGGACGACGAGAACCGTCTCGTCCCGGTCACCGTCATCCAGGCCGGCCCGTGCGTCGTGACCCAGGTCCGCAACGTCGAGACCGACGGCTACGACGCCGTCCAGATCGCCTACGGCGCCATCGACCCCCGCAAGGTCAACCAGCCCAAGAGCGGCCACTTCGCCAAGGCCGGTGCCACCCCGCGTCGCCACCTCGTCGAGCTCCGCACCGCGGACGCCTCCGAGTACACCCTCGGCCAGGAGGTGACCGTCGAGCTGTTCGAGAACGGCCAGTCCATCGACGTCACCGGCACCACCAAGGGCAAGGGCTTCGCCGGTGTCATGAAGCGTCACGGCTTCGCCGGTGTCAGCGCCTCCCACGGTGCCCACCGCAACCACCGCAAGCCCGGCTCGATCGGTGGCTGCGCCACCCCGGGTCGTGTCTTCAAGGGCATGCGCATGGCCGGCCGCATGGGCGGCGTGCGCCAGACCACCCAGAACCTCACGATCCACGCCGTGGACGCCGAGAAGGGCCTGCTGCTCGTCAAGGGCGCCGTCCCCGGCCCCCGCGGCGGCGTCGTCCTCGTCCGCACCGCGGTGAAGGGAGCCTGACGTGCCGACCATCGACATCATCAGCCCGCAGGGTGCCGCCACCGGCACCGTCGAGCTGCCCGCCGAGATCTTCGACGTGGCGGTCAACGTCCCGCTGATCCACCAGGTCGTCGTCGCCCAGCTCGCTGCCGCGCGCCAGGGCACGCACGCGACCAAGACCCGCGCGGACGTGCGCGGTGGTGGTCGCAAGCCGTACCGGCAGAAGGGCACCGGCCGCGCCCGTCAGGGCTCGACCCGTGCGCCGCAGTTCGCCGGCGGTGGCACCGTCCACGGCCCGCAGCCGCGTGACTACGGTCAGCGCACCCCCAAGAAGATGAAGGCCGCCGCCCTGCGCGGTGCCCTCTCCGACCGGGCGCGTCACGGCCGCATCCACGTGCTCAGCGCGCTCGTCGAGGGCGACACCCCCTCGACGAAGTCCGTCGCCTCCGTCCTCGGTGGCCTGAGCGAGCGCAAGAACCTGCTCGTCGTCATCGAGCGCGGCAACGAGTCCGCGTGGAAGTCCGTGCGCAACCTCGCCGACGTCCACGTCCTCGCGGCCGACCAGCTCAACACGTACGACGTGCTGTGCGCCGACGACATCGTCTTCACCCAGGCGGCTCTCGAGGCCTTCCTCGCCGGCCCCGCGCCCAAGACTGCAGAGGAGGCGTCCAAGTGACTGAGTCCATCTCGAATGCGTCCCAGCTCAAGGACCCGCGCGACATCCTGATCCGTCCCGTCGTGTCGGAGAAGTCGTACGGCCTGCTCGACGAGGGGAAGTACACCTTCATCGTCGACCCGCGGGCCAACAAGACCGAGATCAAGATCGCCGTCGAGCAGATCTTCGACGTCAAGGTCGACTCCGTGCACACGATGAACCGTGTCGGCAAGGCCCGACGCACGCGGTTCGGCACCGGTAAGCGCAAGGACACGAAGCGCGCGATCGTCACCCTCCGCGAGGGCACGATCGACATCTTCGGCGGCCAGGGCTGACGGAGAGGACAAGGAAGAATCCATGGGAATCCGTAAGTACAAGCCGACCACCCCGGGTCGACGCGGCAGCTCCGTCGCCGACTTCGTCGAGGTCACGCGCTCCACGCCCGAGAAGTCGCTGGTCCGCCCGCTGACCAAGTCCGGTGGCCGCAACTCCACCGGTCGCATCACCACCCGTCACATCGGTGGTGGCCACAAGCGCGCCTACCGCGTCATCGACTTCCGTCGCCACGACAAGGACGGCATCCCGGCGAAGGTCGCTCACATCGAGTACGACCCCAACCGCACCGCCCGCATCGCGCTGCTGCACTACGCAGACGGCGAGAAGCGCTACATCCTGGCGCCGAACAAGCTCGCGCAGGGCACCGTCATCGAAAACGGCCCGTCCGCCGACATCAAGGTGGGCAACAACCTGCCGCTGCGCAACATCCCGAACGGTACGACGATCCACGCGGTGGAGCTTCGTCCCGGCGGCGGCGCCAAGCTGGCCCGCTCCGCGGGTGCCAGCATCCAGCTGCTCGCCAAGGAGGGGCCGTACGCCACGCTGCGCATGCCCTCCGGTGAGGTCCGTCGCGTCGACGTGCGCTGCCGCGCCACCGTCGGCGAGGTCGGCAACGCCGAGCAGTCGAACATCAACTGGGGCAAGGCCGGCCGCATGCGGTGGAAGGGCAAGCGCCCGACCGTCCGTGGTGTCGTCATGAACCCGGTCGACCACCCGCACGGTGGTGGCGAGGGCCGGACCTCCGGTGGCCGTCACCCCGTCTCGCCCTGGGGCAAGCCCGAGGGCCGTACCCGGCGTCCCGGCAAGGCGAGCGACAAGCTCATCGTCCGTCGCCGCCGCACCGGCAAGAAGCGCTGATAGGAGCCTTTGGACATGCCTCGTAGTTTGAAGAAGGGCCCCTTCATCGACGACCACCTTCAGAAGAAGGTCGACGTCCAGAACGAAGCGGGCACCAAGAACGTCATCAAGACCTGGTCGCGCCGTTCGGTGATCTCGCCGGACATGCTCGGCCACACCTTCGCCGTACACGACGGCCGCAAGCACGTCCCGGTGTTCGTCACCGAGGCGATGGTCGGCCACAAGCTCGGCGAGTTCGCACCGACCCGCACCTTCCGCGGTCACGTGAAGGACGACAAGAAGGGACGTCGTCGCTGATGCCTGCCACCGAGACCACCGAGCAGGAGGCGCTGTTCGCCCGCGCCTCCGCGCGTCACGTCCGCGTCACCCCGCAGAAGGCGCGTCGTGTCGTCGACATGATCCGCGGCAAGGACACGCAGACCGCGATCGCGACCCTGCAGTTCGCGCCCCAGGGTGCTGCCGAGCCGACCCTCAAGGTCCTCAACAGCGCCATCGCCAACCTGCGCGTCAAGGCCGACGAGGCCGGGGAGCCCTTCGACGAGCGCAACCTCGTCATCTCCTCCGCCTTCGTCGACGAGGGCCCGACGATGAAGCGTTTCCGTCCGCGGGCCCAGGGCCGCGCCGGCCGGATCAACAAGCGCACCAGCCACATCACCGTCCTCGTGACGAGCAAGCCTGAGAAGGCCGCGAAGGGAGGGACCCGCTGATGGGTCAGAAGATCAACCCGCACGGCTTCCGTCTGGGCATCACCACCGACCACAAGAGCCGCTGGTTCGCCGACTCCAACAAGGAGGGTCAGCGCTACCGCGACTACGTCAAGGAAGACGTCGCGATCCGCAAGCTCATGTCCACGGGCATGGAGCGCGCCGGCATCGCCCGCGTCGAGATCGAGCGCACTCGCGACCGCGTCCGTGTGGACATCCACACCGCGCGTCCGGGCATCGTCATCGGTCGCCGTGGCGCCGAGGCCGACCGCATCCGCGGTGAGCTCGAGAAGCTCACGGGCAAGCAGGTCCAGCTGAACATCCTCGAGGTCAAGAACCCCGAGGTGGAGGCCCAGCTCGTCGCCCAGGGCATCGCCGAGCAGCTCGCTGCTCGCGTCACCTTCCGTCGCGCCATGCGCAAGGGCATGCAGTCCTCCCTTCGCGCCGGCGCCAAGGGCATCCGGATCCAGTGCTCCGGCCGCCTCGGTGGTGCCGAGATGTCCCGCTCCGAGTTCTACCGCGAAGGTCGCGTGCCGCTGCACACCCTCCGCGCGAACATCGACTACGGCTTCTACGAGGCCCGCACGACCTTCGGTCGCATCGGCGTCAAGGTCTGGATCTACAAGGGCGACATGACCGAGAAGGAGTTCGCGGCCCAGCAGGCGACCGCCGCTCCGCGTGGTCGTGGCCCGCGTCGCGACCGCGACGACCGTCCCGCCCGCGCCCGTCGCGGCGACCGCAACGAGGGCCAGGCCCAGGCCGCCCCCGCTGAGGCTCCCGCCGCCGAGGCGCCGGCCAAGACCGAGGGAGAGTCCTGAGATGTTGATCCCCCGACGGGTCAAGCACCGCAAGCAGCACCACCCCAAGCGCTCCGGCATGGCGAAGGGCGGCACCACCGTCGCCTTCGGTGACTACGGCCTCCAGGCGCTCGCGCCGGCCTACGTGACCAACCGTCAGATCGAGGCCGCGCGTATCGCCATGACGCGCTACATGAAGCGTGGCGGCAAGGTCTGGATCAACATCTACCCGGACCGTCCGCTCACCAAGAAGCCGGCTGAGACCCGCATGGGTTCCGGTAAGGGCTCGCCCGAGTGGTGGGTCGCCAACGTCAAGCCCGGCCGGATCATGTTCGAGATCTCCGGCGTGGACGAGGAGACCGCTCGCGAGGCCATGCGCCTGGCGATGCACAAGCTGCCGATGAAGTGCCGCTTCGTCGTGCGTGAGGGTGGTGGCAACTGATGGCAGTCGGATCCAAGGACCTGACCCCGGTCGAGCTGCGTGAGCTGACCGACGACCGTCTGGTCGACGAGCTGCGCAAGGCCAAGGAGGAGCTGTTCAACCTCCGCTTCCAGTCGGCCACCGGCCAGCTCGAGAGCCACGGCCGCCTGCGTGCGGTCCGCAAGGACATCGCCCGGATCTACACCGAGATGCGCGAGCGCGAGCTCGGGATCGGTGAGTCCAAGTGAGCGAGAACGTGAAGGAAGAGACTGTGACCACCTCCGAGCGCAACGACCGCAAGACGCGCCGCGGCTACGTCGTCAGCGACAAGATGGACAAGACCGTCGTCGTCGAGGTCGAGGACCGCGTCAAGCACGCCCTCTACGGCAAGGTCATGCGCAAGACCTCCAAGGTCAAGGCGCACGACGAGGGCAACACCGCCGGTGTCGGCGACCTGGTCCTCATCATGGAGACCCGTCCGCTGTCGTCCAGCAAGCGCTGGCGCATCGTCGAGATCCTCGAGAAGGCCAAGTAAGGCCACCCCGGTCGCGAAGGGGGCACCAGCCCCCTTCGCCCGGACGAAGACCACATCAGTTCGGCCAGGCTCGCCACGGCGAGAACCAGCACGACGACAGGAGTGAGAAGTGATCCAGCAGGAGTCGCGACTGCGCGTCGCCGACAACACCGGTGCCAAGGAGATCCTGTGCATCCGTGTGCTCGGTGGCTCCGGCCGCCGGTATGCCGGCATCGGCGACACCATCGTCGCCACCGTCAAGGACGCCATCCCGGGTGGCAACGTCAAGAAGGGCGATGTCGTCAAGGCCGTCATCGTCCGCACCACCAAGGAGCGTCGTCGTAACGACGGTTCCTACATCAAGTTCGACGAAAACGCCGCCGTCATCCTCAAGGCCGACGGCGAGCCGCGCGGGACGCGCATCTTCGGCCCGGTCGGTCGCGAGCTGCGCGACAAGAAGTTCATGAAGATCGTCTCGCTCGCACCGGAGGTGATCTGATCCATGGCAAAGCTCAAGATCAAGAAGGGCGACCTCGTCCAGGTCCTGTCCGGCAAGGACAAGGGCCTGCAGGGCAAGGTCATCTCGGTCAACACCGAGACGCAGCGCGTCGTGGTCGAGGGTGTCCAGCGGGTCACCCGCCACACCAAGGCCGGCTTCGGCGGTCAGGCCGGTGGCCTGGTCGTCTCCGAGGCGCCGATCCACGTGAGCAACGTGGCGATCGTCGACCCCGAGGACAACAAGCCGACCCGCATCAAGACCCGCGTCGAGACCGTCGAGCGCGACGGTCGCACCAAGGCGAGCCGCACCCGCGTCGCGGGTCGCTCGGGCAAGGACCTCTGAGATGACTGACACCATCGAGACCCCGGCCGTCCAGGCCCCGCGTCTGAAGGCCACCTACGCCGACAAGGTCGTCCCCGCGCTGCAGGAGCAGTTCGGGTACGGCAACGCGATGCAGGTTCCCCGCGTCGTCAAGGTCGTCGTCAACATGGGCGTCGGCGACGCTGCGAAGGACAGCAAGCTGATCGAGGGCGCGATCCGCGACCTGACCGCCATCACCGGTCAGAAGCCGCAGGTCACCAAGGCCCGCAAGTCCATCGCGCAGTTCAAGCTGCGCGAGGGCATGCCGATCGGTTGCCACGTCACCCTGCGCGGTGCGCGCATGTGGGAGTTCCTCGACCGCCTCACCGCGGTCGCGCTGCCCCGCATCCGTGACTTCCGTGGCCTGAGCCCGAAGCAGTTCGACGGCAACGGCAACTACACCTTCGGTCTGACCGAGCAGTCGATGTTCCACGAGATCGACCAGGACAAGATCGATCGCGTCCGCGGTATGGACATCACCGTGGTCACCACTGCGACGAACGACGACGAGGGCCGCGCGCTGCTCAAGCAGCTGGGCTTCCCCTTCAAGGAGAACTGACATGGCGAAGACCGCCCTGATCAACAAGGCGAACAAGAAGCCGAAGTTCAAGGTCCGCGGCTACACGCGGTGCCAGCGCTGCGGCCGGCCCCACTCGGTCTACCGCAAGTTCGGTCTGTGCCGTGTGTGCCTGCGCGAGATGGCGCACCGCGGCGAGCTCCCCGGCGTGACGAAGTCCAGCTGGTGACCCACCGGGGGTCCGGCCGCCGGCAGGACCCCGCTGCGACACCCGTCGCACCAACCCCACGAACCGTTCTACATCGAAGGTCGCTCCGCTCCAGGAGGGAAACCGCGATGAGAGAGGGCAGGCAGAGCCCATGACCATGACCGACCCGATTGCGGACATGCTGACCCGCGTCCGGAACGCCAACTCGGCGCACCACGACGAGGTCTCCATGCCGTACTCCAAGCTCAAGTCGCACATCGCGGAGATCCTCCAGGCGGAGGGTTTCATCGCGGGCTGGACCGTCGAGGAGGCGACCGTCGGCAAGACGCTGACGATCAACCTCAAGTACGGCCCCAACCGTGAGCGTTCCATCGCGGGCGTGCGCCGGGTGTCCAAGCCCGGTCTGCGCGTCTACGCGAAGTCCACCAACCTGCCGAAGGTGCTCGGCGGCCTGGGCGTGGCGATCATCTCCACGTCCTCCGGCCTCCTCACCGACAAGCAGGCCGCAACCAAGGGTGTGGGCGGGGAAGTCCTCGCCTACGTCTGGTAAGGGGAAGCAGACATGTCGCGAATCGGACGACTCCCGGTCGCCATCCCCAGCGGTGTCGACATCGCCATCGAGGGCCAGACCGTCAAGGTCAAGGGCCCCAAGGGCGAGCTGCAGATCAACGTGACCGAGCCGATCACGGTCTCCCAGACCGACAACGGCATCGAGGTCGCGCGCCCGGACGACGAGCGCGAGTCGCGCTCGCTGCACGGCCTGACCCGCAGCCTCATCAACAACATGGTCGTCGGTGTCACCGAGGGCTACGAGAAGAAGCTCGAGATCCACGGCACGGGTTACCGCGTGCAGAACAAGGGCGGTTCGCTCGAGTTCGCGCTCGGCTACAGCCACCCGATCACCGTCGAGGCCCCCGAGGGGATCAGCTTCAACGTCGAGAACCCCACGCGCTTCAGCGTCCAGGGCATCGACAAGCAGCTCGTCGGCGAGACGGCTGCCAACATCCGCAAGCTCCGCCGTCCCGACCCGTACAAGGGCAAGGGTGTCCGGTACGAGGGCGAGCACATCCGTCGCAAGGTCGGAAAGGCTGGTAAGTAAGCCATGGCCAAGATCATCAAGCGTGCCAAGGGCAAGAGCGCCGCGCGCGGCCGTCGCCACCTGCGCCTGCGCAAGAAGGTCAACGGGACCGCGCTGCGGCCCCGTCTGGTCGTCAGCCGCAGCAGCCGCCACGTCTTCGTCCAGGTCGTCGACGACACGGTCGGCAAGACCGTCGCGTCCGCGTCGACCATGGAGGCCGACGTGCGTGCCCTCGAGGGTGACAAGACCGACCGGGCCAAGAAGGTCGGTCAGCTCGTCGCCGAGCGTGCCAAGGCCACCGGCGTCGACGCGGTCGTCTTCGACCGTGGCGGCAACCGGTACCACGGCCGCGTCGCCGCCATCGCGGACGGCGCGCGCGAAGGGGGTCTGACGCTGTGATGCAGACCCTGAACGTCGAGAAGAGGAACATCTGATGCCCGGACCCCAGCGTCGAGGCGCCGGTGCCGCAGGCACCAACGAGCGCTCCAACAACGACCGTCGCGACAACCGCGGTGGTGGCCGTGACCGTCGTGACGGTGGCCGCGACCGCAACGAGAGCCAGTTCCTCGAGCGTGTCGTGACCATCAACCGTGTCGCCAAGGTCGTCAAGGGTGGTCGTCGCTTCAGCTTCACCGCCCTGGTCGTCGTCGGTGACGGTGACGGCACCGTCGGTGTCGGCTACGGCAAGGCCAAGGAGGTCCCGGCCGCGATCGCCAAGGGTGTCGAGGAGGCGAAGAAGAACTTCTTCACCGTCCCGCGCATCCAGGGCACGATCCCGCACCCCATCCAGGGTGAGGCCGCGGCCGGCGTCGTCATGCTCCGTCCGGCCTCCCCGGGTACCGGTGTCATCGCCGGTGGTCCGGTGCGCGCCGTCCTCGAGTGCGCCGGCATCCACGACGTGCTGTCCAAGAGCCTCGGCTCGGACAACGCGATCAACATCGTCCACGCGGCAGTCGCGGCCCTCAAGGGCCTCGAGCGTCCGGAGGCCGTCGCGGCTCGCCGCGGTCTGCCTCTGGACGAGGTCGCCCCGGCAGCCATGCTGCGCGCTCAGGCCGCTGGTCGCGCCGAGGCCGCCGAGAAGGCAAAGGCGGGTGCGTGATGGCTCGACTCAAGGTGACCCAGACCCGTTCCGAGATCGGTGGCAAGCAGAACCAGCGGGACACGCTGCGCAGCCTCGGTCTGAAGCGCATCGGCGACGTCGTCGTCAAGGAGGACCGCCCGGAGATCCGTGGCATGGTCCAGACGGTTCGCCACCTGGTGACCGTCGAGGAGGTTGACTGATCATGGCTGACTCCAAGGCCACCCCCAACGAGGAGCAGGGCTCGACCCACGCCCTCAAGGTGCACCACCTGCGTCCGGCCCCCGGAGCCAAGACCGCGAAGACCCGTGTGGGTCGCGGTGAGGGCTCCAAGGGCAAGACCGCCGGTCGCGGTACCAAGGGCACGAAGGCCCGGTACCAGGTGCCGGAGCGCTTCGAGGGCGGTCAGACGCCGCTGCACATGCGTCTGCCCAAGCTCCGCGGCTTCAAGAACCCCTTCAAGGTCGACTACCAGGTCGTCAACCTCGACCGCATCGCCTCCCTCTTCCCGGAGGGTGGCAGCATCGGGGTCGACGAGCTCGTGGCGAAGGGAGCCGTCCGCGACGGCCACCCCGTCAAGGTGCTCGGCTCCGGCGAGATCACGGTGAAGGTCGACCTCACGGTCGACGCCTTCTCCGCGAGCGCCAAGGAGAAGATCGAGGCGGCCGGCGGCAGCATCACCGCGCGCTGACCCCCTTCGGTCCTGCAGTCGAGGCCGTCCCGTCACCGGGGCGGCCTCGACGCGTCTGCGGGGCCGGACCCGCCCGCAGGTGGTCGCCTCGCGACCACCTGCACACGGCAGGTATCGTCTGACAGGTTGTGCCGCCGCCGGCGGTCACCGCCCGCAGCTCACATCTGCACCCACGGCACCGTCCTGGAGGAACCCACGTGCTCTCCGTCTTCACCCGGGCATTCAAGACGCCCGACCTGCGGCGCAAGCTGCTCTTCACGCTGGGCATCATCGTGCTCTTCCGCCTCGGGTCCCACGTGCCGACCCCGAACGTCAACTACACGGCGGTCCAGGACTGCATCGCCGGTGCACGCCAGGACGCGGGCAACAACTTCCTCGGGATGGCCAACCTCTTCAGCGGTGGCGCGCTCCTGCAGCTGTCGATCTTCGCGCTGGGGATCATGCCGTACATCACGGCGAGCATCATCGTGCAGCTGCTCACCGTCGTCATCCCCCGCTTCGAGGCGCTGAAGAAGGAGGGGCAGCAGGGCCAGGCGAAGATGACGCAGTACACCCGGTACCTGACCATCGCCCTCGCCGTGCTCCAGTCGGCCACCTTCATCACCTTCGCCCGCAACCCCGCGGCCCTCTTCAACAACGCCGAGTGCGGGCCGATCCTCTACCGCGACTCGATGTTCTCCATCGTCCTCATGGTCCTGACGATGACGGCCGGCACCGGCCTGATCATGTGGCTCGGTGAGCTCGTCACGGACAAGGGCGTCGGCAACGGCATGTCCCTGCTGATCTTCACCTCGATCACCGCGACCTTCCCCAGCTCGCTCTGGGCGATCCAGCAGCGCGACGGCCGCTGGGACCTCTTCTTCCTCGTCATCGCGATCGGCTTCGTCATCATCGCCGCCGTCGTCTTCGTCGAGCAGAGCCAGCGCCGGATCCCGGTGCAGTACGCCAAGAAGATGGTCGGGCGCCAGATGTACGGCGGCACGTCGACGTACATCCCGATCAAGGTCAACATGGCCAACGTCATCCCGATCATCTTCGCCAGCTCGATGCTCGCGCTGCCGCAGATGATCGCCCAGTTCCAGTCCGACCCGGCGGGCAACAACCCCGGGTGGGTCGACTGGATCAACACCTACCTCGTGCGTGGAGACCACCCCATCTACATGGCGGTCTTCACGGCGATGATCCTCTTCTTCACCTTCTTCTACGTCTCGATCACCTTCAACCCGACCGAGGTGGCCGACAACATGAAGAAGTACGGGGGATTCATCCCCGGTATCCGCGCCGGGCGACCCACGGCCGAGTACCTCCAGTACGTGCTCACCCGCATCACCGTGCCGGGAGCCATCTACCTCGCTCTGATCTCGTTGATCCCGCTCGTCGCCTTCGTGTGGATCGGGGCCAACCAGGACTTCCCCTTCGGCGGTGCGTCTATCCTCATCATGGTGGGCGTCGGTCTGGAGACGGTGAAGCAGATCGAGTCCCAGCTCCAGCAACGCCACTACGAAGGATTCCTCCGCTGATGCGTCTCATCATCTTGGGCCCCCCCGGGGCCGGCAAGGGCACCCAGGCCACCCAGATCGCCGAGCACTACGGCATCCCTGCCATCTCCACGGGTGACATCTTCCGGGCCAACATCAAGAACGAGACCGAGCTCGGTCTCCAGGTCAAGGAGATCCTCGCGTCCGGCGGCTACGTCTCCGACGACATCACCAATGCGATCGTCGAGGCGCGCCTGGCCGAGGACGACGCCGCATCGGGCTTCCTCCTCGACGGCTACCCGCGCACGACCGCGCAGGTCACCGCCCTCGACGCGATGCTCGCCAAGGGCGACCACTCGGTCGACAAGGTGCTCGAGCTCGTCGTCGACGACGAGGTCGTCGTCCAGCGCCTGCTCAAGCGGGCCGAGCTCGAGGGTCGCGCCGACGACACCGAGGAGGTCATCCGTGAGCGCATGGCCATCTACCACCGCGAGACCAAGCCGCTGTCCGACGCCTACGCGGAGCGCGGTCTCCTCGTGACCGTCGACGGCGAGGGCGAGGTCGACGAGGTCGCCGAGCGGATCGTCGCCACGCTCGGGGCCTGAGCACTTGGCCCTCTTCGGCCGCGAGCGGGTCCGCCCGCGCACCCCGGACCAGCTCCGGGCGATGCGCGTGGCGGGCCTTCTCGTCGCTCGGACCCTCGAGATGCTGCGCGCCGAGGCGCGCGCCGGTGTGACGACCGCGCACCTGGACGCCCTCGCGGAGGACTTCATCCGCAGCGGCGGCGGGGTCCCCAACTTCCAGCTCGTGCCGGGCTACTCGCACACGCTGTGCACCTCCGTCGGGGACGAGATCGTCCACGGCATCCCGGGGGAGCGCGTCCTGCGAGAGGGTGACCTGCTGAGCATCGACTGCGGCGCCGAGGTCGAGGGGTGGAACGGCGACAGCGCCATCACCCTCGTCGTCGGCGGTGACGGCGCCAGTGACCCCGCGGCGGCTCGGCTGTCCGAGGTGACCCGCCGCTCGCTGTGGGCCGGCATCGCGGCCTTCCGCCCCGGTGGCGACCTCAACGACATCGGCGGTGGCGTCGAGGACTCGATCCGCGCCGACGCCCGAGCCGACGGTGTCGACTACGGCATCGTCGAGGACTACACCGGCCACGGCATCGGTGAGCACATGCACCTGCCACCCAATGTCCCCAACTACCGCGTGCGCGGCCGCACGCCGCAGACCCCCGTCGGGTCCACCCTGGCCATCGAGCCGATGGTCACCCTCGGCGACCAGGCCAACCACGTCCTCGACGACGAGTGGACCGTCGTCACCGACGACGGCCAGCCGGCGGCCCACTGGGAGCACTCGGTCGCGCTCACCGAGCGCGGCATCTGGGTGCTCACCGCCCTCGACGGCGGCGAGGCCGAGCTGACGGCGCGGGGCGCCCCCTTCGGCCCGCTGGACTGAGCCGGCGGTGTGGTCCACGCGACGCTGGACATGCCGGTCGACACCGGCCGCGCGTCGGTAGGGTGCGAAGTCAGTCATGCCATCGGCCCGTGGGCCGGTGACCGGGTCGACGAGGAGAGTTGCACGGATGTCCCTTCCCCCAGCACACGACGACGTGATGGGGCTCGCCGCAGGCTTCCCGGCGACGAGTCCTGACGCGTGGGCCGAGCTCGCCGCCGGCGTCGTCAACAAGTCCCGCCCCGACGACCGCAAGGTGGACGCGGCCGGCGCCCGCGAGGCCCTGTCGAGCCACCTGCCCGGTGGCATCGACATCGACCCGATCTACTGGCCGCAGCCGGGGGAGACCCTCGGCCTGCCGGGCGCGATGCCCTTCACCCGTGGCCGTGCGCCGCGTGACCCCGACGTCCCCTGGGACGTGCGCCAGCTGCACGACGACCCCGATGCCGCGACCAGCCGGCGGGCCGTCCTCGACGACCTCGAGCGGGGGGTCACCTCCGTGTGGGTGCACGTCGGTGCCGACGGCGTCGCGGCCGACGACCTGGCCGAGGTGCTCGCGGACGTCCAGGTCGACCTGGCTCCCGTCGTCGTCAGCTCGGCCGACGACCAGGCCACCGCGGCCGCCGCCCTCGTCTCCGTCTGGGAGGCGAAGGGAGTCGACGCCGCCACCGTGCGTGGCAGCCTCGGCCACGACCCCATCGGCCAGGTCGCCGTGCGCGGTGGCACCCCCGACCTCGCGCCGCTGGCCGATGCCGTCGCGACCTGCCGCGACCGCTTCACGAGCGCGCGGGCCATCACCGTCGACTCCCGCGTGCACCACGACGCGGGCGCGAGCGACCAGGACGAGATCGCCCTCGCCCTGGCGACCGCCCTCGACTACGTGCGCCACCTGTCCGAGGCGGGCGTCGAGCCGGCCGAGGCCTTCCGCCGCATCGACTTCCGTGTCGCCGCGACCGCCGACCAGTTCACGACGATCGCCAAGCTGCGCGCGCTGCGCCGCACCTGGGCCCGCGTCGGTGAGGTGCTCGAGGTCCCCGAGGCCGACCGCGGCGCGTGGGTCCACGCCGTGACCTCGTGGCGGATGCAGACCCGCACCGACCCGTGGGTCAACCTGCTGCGCGACACCATCGCCTGCTTCGCGGCCGCTGCCGGTGGCGCGGACGCCGTCACCGTCCTGCCCTACGACCACGCGCTCGGCCTGCCGACCGCCTTCTCGCGGCGGGTCGCCCGCAACACGCAGTCGCTGCTGGCCTCCGAGTCCAATGTCGCGCGGGTCGCCGACCCGGCGGGCGGCTCCGCCTACGTCGAGTCGCTCACCGACTCGCTCGCCCGCGCGGCGTGGGCCTGGTTCGGCGAGCTCGACGCCGCCGGTGGCGCCGCCGCGGCACTCGCGTCGGGTGTGGTCGCCGAGCGTCTGGCTGCCACCCGCACCGAGCGCGATGCCGCCCTGGCGACCCGCGCCCTGCCCCTCACCGGCACCTCGACCTTCCCCCTCGCGGGGGAGACCCTGCTGACCCGCACGCCGCGCACCGAGCCGACCGGCGGCCTGCCGCGTCGCCGCGACAGCGAGGTCTTCGAGGACCTGCGCGAGCGCACCGCCGCCGGCGACGTCAGCGTGCCGGTGATCGCCCTCGGCCCGGCCAAGGAGCACACCGCCCGCCTGACCTTCGTCACCAACCTCCTCGGCGTCGCCGGCATCCGGCCCCACATCATCGAGGTCGCCGACGAGTCCACCGCACTCGACGCGGCGCAGGGGGCGCCCGTCGCCGTCGTCGCCAGCTCGGCGAAGGGCTACGCCGCCCACGCCGAGGCGAGCGTGGCCTCCCTTCGCTCGGCCGGGGTGGGGCGCGTCCTCGTCGCCGGCAGGGCCACGGAGGTCGGCGACACCACCGTCGACGGCGAGGTCCGCGACGGCATGGACGTCGTCGCCTTCCTCACCGACCTCCTCGACACCCTCGGCGCACCGCAGGCAGGAGCACAGGCATGAGCGCGCAGATCCCCACCTTCGACACCGTCGACCTCGGCGACGGGCGACCCTCCGACGACGCGGCCGCGCGCTGGCAGGAGGCGCTCGACGCGACCCCCGGCGCCCGCGACGGCTGGGAGACGCCGGAGAAGATCTCCGTCGCCCCCGTCTACACCGAGGCCGACACCGCCGACCTCGACTTCCTCGAGACGGCGCCCGGCGCGGCGCCCTTCCTCCGCGGGCCCTACCCGACGATGTACGTCAACCAGCCGTGGACGATCCGCCAGTACGCCGGCTTCTCGACGGCCGAGGAGTCCAACGCCTTCTACCGTCGCAACCTCGCGGCCGGGCAGAAGGGCCTGTCCGTCGCCTTCGACCTGGCGACCCACCGCGGCTACGACAGCGACCACCCGCGCGTCTCCGGTGACGTCGGCATGGCTGGTGTCGCCATCGACTCGATCTACGACATGCGCACGCTCTTCGACGGCATCCCGCTCGACCGGATGAGCGTCTCGATGACGATGAACGGCGCGGTCCTGCCGGTGCTTGCGCTCTACGTCGTCGCGGCCGAGGAGCAGGGGGTGAGCCCGGAGCAGCTGAGCGGCACCATCCAGAACGACATCCTCAAGGAGTTCATGGTCCGCAACACCTACATCTACCCGCCGGCGCCCTCGATGCGGATCATCTCCGACATCTTCGCGTACACCAGCCAGCGGATGCCGCGCTTCAACTCGATCTCGATCTCCGGCTACCACATGCAGGAGGCCGGGGCGACGCAGGACCTCGAGCTCGGCTACACCCTCGCCGACGGCATCGAGTACATCCGCGCCGGCAAGGCGGCGGGCATGGACGTCGACTCCTTCGCGCCGCGGCTGTCCTTCTTCTGGGCCATCGGCATGAACTTCTACATGGAGGTCGCCAAGCTGCGCGCCGCGCGCCTGCTGTGGGCGCGCCTGGTCAAGGAGAACTTCGCGCCGGACAATGCCAAGTCGCTCTCCCTGCGCACCCACTCGCAGACCTCCGGCTGGAGCCTCACCGCGCAGGACGTCTACAACAACGTCGTGCGCACGTGCATCGAGGCGATGGCCTCGACGCAGGGCCACACGCAGAGCCTGCACACCAATGCCCTCGACGAGGCGATCGCGCTGCCGACGGACTTCTCCGCGCGCATCGCCCGCAACACCCAGCTCGTGCTCCAGCAGGAGTCCGGCACGACGCGGGTCATCGACCCGTGGGGCGGCAGCGCCTACGTCGAGCGCCTGACCCACGACCTGGCGCAGCGGGCCTGGGCGCACATCGAGGAGGTCGAGGCCGCCGGCGGCATGGCCAAGGCCATCGAGGCCGGCATCCCCAAGATGCGCATCGAGGAGGCGGCCGCCCGCACCCAAGCCCGCATCGACTCCGGCCAGCAGCCGGTCATCGGCGTCAACACCTACCCGGTCACCGAGAGCACCGCCGACGAGGCCATCGAGATCCTCAAGGTCGACAACGCGGCGGTCCGCGCCTCCCAGATCGCCAAGCTCGAGCGCCTGCGCGCCGAGCGCGACGAGGACACCACCCGGGCCGCGCTCGCGGCCCTCACCGAGGCGGCCCGTGCCGAGGGCGGCTCGATGGAGACCAACCTGCTCGCGCTCGCGATCGACGCGGCCCGGGCCAAGGCGACGGTCGGCGAGATCTCCTCCGCGCTGGAGGAGGTCTACGGCCGCTACACCGCGCAGATCCGTACGATCTCCGGTGTGTACCGGGACGAGGCAGGCAAGGGCGGAGCCGTGGACGAGGTCCTGGCCAAGGTCGAGGACTTCGAGCAGGCCGAAGGGCGCCGCCCCCGCATCCTCGTCGCCAAGATGGGCCAGGACGGTCACGACCGTGGCCAGAAGGTCATCGCGACAGCCTTCGCCGACCTCGGCTTCGACGTCGACGTGGGCCCGCTCTTCCAGACCCCCGGCGAGGTGGCCCGTCAGGCCGTCGAGGGCGACGTGCACGTCGTGGGGGTGTCGTCGCTGGCCGCGGGTCACCTGACCCTGGTGCCGGCGCTGCGTCAGGAGCTCGACGCCCTCGGGCGCGAGGACCTGATGATCGTCGTGGGCGGGGTCATCCCCGACCAGGACTTCGAGGAGCTCCGTGCGGCGGGTGCCGACGACATCTACCCGCCCGGCACCGTCATCGCCGAGGCAGCCGGCCGACTCGTCGACCGCCTGCGGGAGCAGGCCGCCGGCACCGATGCCTGAGTCGGTCGCCGACCTGGCCCGGGGCGTGCGTGAGCGCTCCCGGGCACACATCGCGCGGGCGATCACGCTCGTCGAGTCCTCCCGCCCGGACCACCGGGAGCGGGCACGCGAGCTGCTCGCGCTGCTCGCCCCCGACACCGGTCAGGGCATGCGCGTGGGCATCTCGGGCATCCCGGGGGCCGGGAAGTCGACCTTCATCGACGCGCTCGGGACCCGGCTCATCGAGCGGGGCCACCGGGTCGCGGTCGTGGCCGTCGACCCGAGCAGCGCCCGTACCGGAGGCTCGGTCCTCGGTGACCGCACGCGGATGGCGCAGCTGACGGCGAGCGAGGATGCCTTCGTGCGACCCTCGCCCTCGGGCGCCCACCTCGGTGGCGTCGCGCGGGCGACCCGCGAGGGGATGCTCGTGCTCGAGGCCGCGGGCTTCGACGTCGTGCTCGTCGAGACCGTCGGCGTCGGTCAGTCCGAGGTCGCCGTCGCCGAGATGGTCGACACCTTCCTGCTCCTGGCACTGGCCCGGGGCGGCGACCAGCTGCAGGGCATCAAGCGCGGCATCCTCGAGATGGCTGACGTCATCGCGGTCAACAAGGCCGACGGCGAGCACGCCGGCGACGCGCGGGTCGCGGCCCGCGAGCTCTCCGGCGCCATGCGCCTGATGAACTCCGACCCCGACGCCCGCCGCCCCCCGGTCCTCACCTGCAGCGCCCAGACCGGCGACGGCCTCGACGAGGTGTGGGAGGCCGTCCTCGAGCACCGCCGCTGGCTCGAGTCGCAGGGCTCGCTGCACGCGCGCCGGGCCGAGCAGCAGCGTGAGTGGATGTGGGCGATGGTCGACTCCGAGCTGCGCGACGCCGTGCGTCGCTCGCCGCGCGTGCGCGAGCTGCTCGCCGAGATCACCCCGGGCGTGCGCACCGGGTCGGTGAGCGCCGTCGACGGGGCCGCCCGGATCATCGCGGCCTTCGGCGCCGACCTGGCGCAGCGCCCGGGCGAGTAGCCTGGGCGGCGCCGGCCGGCGCCGCTGCCGTCAGGCGCGGGCCAGCCGGCGCAGTACGCCGACGAGGCCCCCAACGGCCAGGAGGCCGAGGCCGACGGGCGCCAGCGGTGCGGGGGTCTCGAGCGCGGCGCCGTCGGTCTGGACGACGGCAGGGACCTCGGGAGCGGTGGTCGGTGCCTCGGGGGCGACCCCGTCGGTGTCGCCGTCGGTGTCGGGCGCGGCCGGGCAGTCGCTCGGCAGCTCCAGGTAGCCGCCCCCGAGGCCCTCGTCGAGCAGGTCGTCGATGAACTCCGCGACCTCCACGAGGAGCTCGCGGTCCTCCTCGGTCGCGACGTAGTCCGGGTCGGCCGCCGCGAGCGGTGCGGCCCAGTCGCCCTCGCCCATCCAGTCCTCCTCGTCCCACGGCTCGTCCACCCAATCGGCCGCGTCGACGGCGAACCAGTCGAGCTCGGCGGCGTCGGTCGTGATCGTGGCGGAGGCCCCGGGGGGCAGCGGCAGCTCGGTGTAGTCGTCCTCGGTGTCGGCATCGGCCCACAGCACGACGGCCTCGGGGTTGCCCGCGGGGTTGGCGAAGGTCACCGAGCCACAGGTCGCGCTCGCCGTCACGGCCGCCGGGCCGTCGGTGCAGGGCGCCGACGACAGGCGGACGTCGAAGCTCGTGGTGGCGCCGTCGGCGAGCACGGCGTCGTCGACGGCCTCGGCGGTGATCGTCGCCGTGGTGTCGGGGGCGGTCCAGTCGGACTCGCCGAGGAGCAGGTCCTCGACCTCGGCCTCGGTGATCGCGTCCTCGGGCCAGAAGGCGACGCCGGCATAGCTGCCGGGAGTCAGCTCGAAGGTCGCGCCGGCGACCTCGGCGAGGTAGCGCACCCCGTCGACCTGCGGGATGACGACCCGGTCGCCGCCGACGCCGCACTCGTCGACGACGGTCGGGGCCAGCGGGGTGACCGGGGTGGGTGCGGCCAGGGCGGCGGGGGCGGTGGCCAGACCGACGACGGCGGTGAGGCACAGGGCCATGAGGGGACGACGCACGAGGGGCTCCGAGGGGTGACGTGGCGGGCTCTCGCGCGCCGGCTGAAGGTGGTGCCGGCGCGAGAGGGAGCGTCTGGGGGTCAGACCTCGGTGCCGGACGCTCGGATCATAGGGTCACCGCGCCGCGGTGACCAGAGCCGTCTCGTCGGCAGCCGGCCGAGGCTCCGGCCGGGGGTGCAGGGCGGGGCGACCCACCCCCTTCGGCGCGATGCCCGAGCGGCGGGCCAGCCACAGGAGGATCGCCGTCATGATCGCGGTCGCGAAGACGCTCAGGCCGGCGGTGCCCGCGGTGCTCGTCGTCTCCTCGGTGACGTAGGCGTCCTGGATGCCACCGAGCACCGTGAGCCCGATGATGATGACCATGTTGTTGACGACGTGCAGGACGATGGCGGCCTCGAGGCCACCGGTGCGCCAGGTGAGGTAGCAGCAGGCCGCGGCCATGCCGCCGAGGTCGAGCAGCACCCACGGGTCCATGGAGCCGTGGGCCAGCGCGAAGAGGGCGGTGGACAGCAGCGTGCCGACGACGAGGGCGACGGCGGGGTGGCGGATCCACGCACCGACCCCTTGGAGCAGGCCGCCGCGGAAGGCGACCTCCTCGCCGGCCGCCTGCAGCGGCGTCGTGAAGATCGCGATGAGCACCAACCAGCCCCAGTGCTCGGGGCGGGCCGTCGAGGCCTCGCCGGAGAGCAGCCACGCGGCGGCGAGGTAGCCGCCCCACACGAGCGTCGTCACGAGGGTGCAGCGCAGGGTCCAGCCCCAGCGCATCCGTCCGGTGATCGACCAGACCTTGCCCATCGGCCGCCAGTGGCCGACCCGGGTGGCGACGAGCGTCGCCGGGATGAGCGAGGCGAGGACGAGGTTGCCGAAGAGCGTCGCCACGGGGGAGGTCATGTCGATCTCCTCCGCCCCGTCCGGGGAGAGCATCGCGGGGTCGAGGACGGCCCAGGCGATGGTGAGGGTCATCGCGCAGACGACCCACGTCGCGATGCCGGCGAAGAGGGCGAGCAGCGGGCGCCACCAGCGGTATCGGGCCGTGCGCATCTGGTGCAGGTAGCTGCGCGGCTCGTCGTCGGGGAAGGGCGCGAGCGAGGTCGACGTCGCCACGGGCATGCGGGAGGCGGCCCGGCGACGTGCCGCGTCGACGAGGCCGACGGCGACGGGGTGGACGCCGGCGTCCGTCGCGAGGGGGAGCAGCGACAGCACGGCGAAGGGGGAGCCCGTCGCCCGGATCGTCGCCGGCCCGTCGGCACCGGTCGGTGCGTCGCTCGCCCAGGTCGTGCCGGGGGCGTCGAGGTAGTCGGTGGCGGGGCGGGCGCCGCCGTCGTCCCTGCCGAGGGGGCCGGCCACGGGCAGGCCCAGGTGGAGGGCCCACGAGAGCGTCGTGTCGTGCACGGTCGGGGCCGCGCCGGGCGACGGGAGGACCCACACCCCGTCGAGGTCGGGGGTGAGCGCGGCACCGGTGGGCAACGACACGACGAGGGCGTCGGGGGCGAGCGCGGCGAGCGCCCGCCGGGCGTGCCCGGCCGCTGGCAGGTCCGGGGGGCCGACGAGTGCGATCCTGGGGCCGGTCATGGCTCGACCCTACGTGGGGCCCGCGATTTCCCTCGAGGTGGGCCGATGCCGTAATCTTGACTGTCGGTCACGTGTGTCATGCCTGCTCGGTCTCCGAGGAGGTCAGGTCGCCGTGCCACCCACGGTCACTTCCACCCAGGGAGCGGCCACCAACGGATTGAGAGGGTATGGCCAAGAAGGACGGTGTCATCGAGGTCGAGGGCACGATCGTCGAAGCTCTCCCGAACGCGATGTTTCGGGTCGAGCTGACCAACGGTCACAAGGTTCTCGCCCACATCTCGGGCAAGATGCGGCAGCACTACATCCGGATCCTCCCCGAGGACAAGGTTGTCGTGGAGCTCAGCCCGTACGACCTGACCCGCGGCCGGATCGTCTTCCGTTACCGCTGATCGAGGCGGTCGCCGGCCCCCGGCGACCGACGAGTGAAGCACCACGAGCACGACCCGTCACCACATCCTGGGGCGGGACAGATCGAGAAAGATGCGAGACGGCAATGAAGGTTCAGCCGAGCGTCAAGAAGATCTGCGACAAGTGCAAGGTGATCCGCCGCAACGGTCGGGTCATGGTGATCTGCGACAACCTGCGCCACAAGCAGCGCCAGGGCTGATCGCGTCCACCAGGACCTCCGTACGGCGGGGACCTCGGCTTGTCGCCGGATCCTCGAGCAACGCCAACTGAAATGCACGCACCACCCGGCCCCTGCCCCCTTCGCGGAGCAGGACGTCACCCCCGGCTCGGAGGCCGGGGACCGAGCGGCCCACGGACATCCGTGGGACCCACCGCCGGACCGGTGGTGCACCAGACCTCCGAGTACTGCAAAGGAAGCCAGCACATGGCACGACTTGTTGGAGTCGACCTGCCGCGCGAGAAGCGCGCTGAGGTCGCCCTGACCTACATCTTCGGTGTGGGACGCACGACCGCACAGAAGGCCCTCGCCGCCACCGGCGTCGACCCGAGCACCCGCGTGAAGGACCTCGACGACGCCCAGCTCGTCGCCCTCCGCGACTACCTCGAGGCCAACGTCCAGCTCGAGGGTGACCTCCGCCGCGAGGTCGCCGCCGACATCCGCCGCAAGGTCGAGATCGGCACCTACGAGGGTCTGCGGCACCGCCGCGGTCTCCCGGTCCGCGGTCAGCGCACCAAGACCAACGCCCGGACCCGCAAGGGCCCGAAGCGCACCGTCGCAGGCAAGAAGAAGGCCTAAGACACCACCCCACCGTTGCGCCCTCCGGGCTGTCGACGGTGACCCACCGAAGAACTTCGTAGGAGAAACATGCCCCCCAAGACCCGCTCCGGCGCCAAGGTGCGCCGCAAGGTCAAGAAGAACGTTGCCGTGGGCCAGGCCCACATCAAGAGCACGTTCAACAACACGATCATCTCGATCACCGACCCCACTGGTGCCGTGATCTCCTGGGCCTCCGCCGGCCAGGTCGGCTTCAAGGGTTCGCGCAAGTCCACCCCGTACGCCGCCCAGATGGCTGCCGAGGCCGCCGCCCGTCGTGCCATGGAGCACGGCATGAAGAAGGTCGACGTCTTCGTCAAGGGCCCGGGCTCCGGTCGCGAGACCGCGATCCGCTCCCTGACCGCCGCCGGCCTCGAGGTCGGCGCGATCCAGGACGTCACGCCCAGCCCGCACAACGGTGTCCGCCCGCCCAAGCGCCGTCGCGTCTGAGCAGCAGAGATACGGGAGACAGATAAGACATGGCTCGTTACACCGGCCCCATCACCAAGAAGTCCCGCCGCCTCAAGCTCGACCTCGTCGGCGGCGACAAGAACTTCGAGCTCCGTCCCTTCCCGCCCGGCCAGCACGGCCGTCGCCGGATCCAGGAGAAGGAGTACCTCACCCAGCTGCAGGAGAAGCAGAAGGCTCGCTTCACCTACGGCGTCATGGAGAAGCAGTTCGTCCGGTACTACAAGGAGGCGGCCAACCGCCCCGGTCAGACCGGTCACAACCTGCTGATCATCCTCGAGTCGCGCCTCGACAACGTCATCTACCGCGCGGGCCTGGCCCGCACGCGTCGTCAGGCTCGTCAGCTCGTCACGCACGGTCACTTCGAGCTCAACGGCGTGCGCACCGACGTGCCCAGCGCCCGCGTCTCGCAGTACGACATCATCACCGTGCGCAAGCAGTCCGTCGAGGCCTTCCCGATCCAGCTCGCTCGCGAGACCTTCGGTGAGCGCCCCGTCCCGGCGTGGCTCCACGTCGTCCCGGGCAGCCTGAAGATCCTCGTGCACCAGCTGCCGACCCGCGAGCAGATCGACACGCCGCTCACCGAGCAGCTCATCGTCGAGCTCTACTCCAAGAACTGATCCAGTTCACCTGAGGGTGGCTCCCGCGGACCGATGCGGGAGCCACCGTCCGGATCACGACCGGACACCTTCACGAGGCGTCATATAGCGGTCGCCCGTGGGAAGGAACATCACCGTGCTCATCGCACAGCGCCCCACCCTCAGCGAAGAGGTCATCGCCGACAACCGCTCGCGGTTCGTCATCGAGCCCCTCGAGCCTGGCTTCGGCTACACCATCGGCAACTCCCTGCGTCGCACCCTGCTCTCGAGCATCCCGGGTGCCTCGCTCACCTCGATCCGGATCGACGGCGTGCTCCACGAGTTCTCCACGATCCCCGGGGTCAAGGAGGACGTCACCGAGATCATCCTCAACATCAAGTCCCTCGTCGTCTCCAGCGAGAACGACGAGCCGGTCGTGATGTACCTGCGCAAGTCGGGCGCCGGCGCGGTCACCGCGGCGGACATCAACCCCCCGGCCGGTGTCGAGGTCCACAACCCGGACCTGCACATCGCGACGCTCAACGACAAGGGCTCCATCGAGATGGAGCTGACGGTCGAGCGTGGCCGTGGCTACGTCTCCGCCCAGCAGAACAAGTCGGGCGACCAGGAGATCGGCCGGATCCCGGTCGACTCCATCTACTCGCCGGTCCTCGCCGTGACCTACAAGGTCGAGGCGACCCGTGTCGAGCAGCGCACCGACTTCGACCGCCTCGTCGTCGACGTCGAGACCAAGAACTCGATCACCCCGCGCGACGCGCTCGCCTCCGCCGGCAAGACGCTCGTCGAGCTCTTCGGCCTGGCCCGTGAGCTCAACGTCGAGGCCGAGGGCATCGACATGGGCCCGTCGCCGACCGACGCCGCCATCGCGGCCGACCTGGCGCTGCCCATCGAGGACCTCGACCTGACGGTCCGCAGCTACAACTGCCTCAAGCGCGAGGGCATCCACACCGTGGGTGAGCTCGTCGGTCGCAGCGAGGCCGACCTGCTCGACATCCGCAACTTCGGTGCGAAGTCGATCGACGAGGTCAAGGCGAAGCTGCACGAGATGGACCTGGCGCTCAAGGACAGCCCGCCCGGGTTCGACCCGACGTCCATCCCCGGCTACGGCGAGGACGACTACGACGAGTCCGGCGACGAGGACGCCTCGTTCGCCGAGGACGAGCAGCTCTGACCCACCGCCTCACGACCTGACCGCTGACGCGGTGAGGTCAGAACTTCCAAGGAGAACACCATGCCCACCCCCACCAAGGGCCCCCGTATCGGTGGCGGCCCGGCTCACGAGCGGCTCATCCTCGCGAACCTGGCCACCGCGCTCTTCGAGCACGACCAGATCACGACCACCCAGGCCAAGGCCAAGCGCCTGCGCCCCCTGGCCGAGCGTCTGATCACCTTTGCCAAGCGCGGTGACCTGCACGCCCGCCGCAAGGTCATGACCACCGTCACCGACAAGAGCGTCGTCCACCGTCTCTTCGTCGAGATCGCCCCCGACATGGCCGAGCGCCAGGGCGGCTACACGCGCATCACGAAGATCGCGCCGCGCAAGGGTGACAACGCCCCGATGTGCGTCATCGAGCTCGTGCGTGAGCCGGTCAACGCCAAGCCGAAGCGCGCCGTCGTCGCCGAGGCCGAGGCCGCCACCCAGCGCTCCGCCAAGGACGAGGCTGCCGCCGAGGCCCCGGTCGAGGAGACCACCACCGACGAGACCAAGGCCGCGGGCTTCGAGCCCGCCGGTGGCGAGGCCAAGCAGCAGGAGTCCGACGAGGCCTGAGCCTGACGGCTGACTTCATGCGAAGGGAGCGCCGCTCACCCCACGGGGTGGGCGGCGCTCCCTTCGTCGTCCCTCGCCTACGCTGGCCCGCATGCGGCTGCGTCTCGACCTCGCCTACGACGGCACCGACTTCCACGGCTGGGCCGCGCAGCCCGGGCTGCGGACCGTCGAGGGCGAGCTGGCTCAGGGGGTGACGACGGTGCTGCGGCTGGCGGAGCCGGCGCGCCTCACCGTCGCGGGCCGCACCGACGCCGGGGTCCACGCGACCGGGCAGGTCGTGCACGTCGACGTCACGCCGCAGGAGCTGGAGCGCGCCAGGGGGCACTCGGACCGCCCGGCGGAGGAGGCGCTCGCGACGCGGCTGCGCGGGGTGCTGCCGCCGGACGTCGTGGTGCACCGGGTGACGCGGGCGCCGGAGGGCTTCGACGCCCGCTTCTCAGCGACGAGCCGGCGCTACCGCTACCTCGTCGGCGACGACCCGACCCGGGTGGACCCCCTGCGTCGTCGTGAGGTGGTCTCGCTGCGCACGCCGCTCGACGTCGCGGCCATGCACGCGGCGGCCCAACGGCTGCTTGGCCTGCGCGACTTCGCGGCCTTCTGCAAGCGGCGGGAGGGGGCGACGACCACGCGGACCCTGCTGCGCTACGACTGGACCCGTCGCGATGACGGGCTGCTCGAGGCGACGGTCGTCGCCGATGCCTTCTGCCACTCGATGGTCCGTGCGCTCATCGGGGCGCTCGTGCCGGTCGGGGTGGGGGCGCGTGACGCGGACTTCCCGGCGCAGGTCCTCACGGCAGGTGCCCGTGACCCGCGGGTCAAGGTCATGCCGGCCCACGGGCTGTGCCTCGTCGAGGTGGCCTACCCGGCCGACGACGCGCTCGCGACGCGGGCGCAGGAGGCGCGGGCCCGGCGGGACTAGCGCGAGCGGAGCGTCGCGGCGCTGGTCAGCGGCGCTCGGCCCCGCCCGGAGGCAGCGGCCACCAGCGCCAGCCGAGGGTGCCGACGACCTGGTCGAAGCGCACGAAGCGCGGCTCGCAGGTCGCGCCGGCCGGGCCGCGGCAGCCGGCGACGGAGTCGGAGCTGTTGGCCCGGTTGTCGCCGAGGACGAGGTAGGAGCCCTCGGGGACGGTGATCGGGTCGAAGCAGCGGGCCGTCGACTCCGTCGAGCAGTCACCGTCGGCCGGCATGGGCAGGTCGTGGCGGACCCAGGGCTCGTCGATCGGCTCGCCGTCGACGAGGACGCGCCCCTGCTCGTCGCAGCACTCGACGGTCTGCCCGGGCAGACCGATGACCCGCTTGACGGTGTGGGCGTGGTGGCTCGGCCCGGTGCCGAGCAGGTCACCGAGGTGTCGGGCGGCGTCGCTCACCGGATTGGGGTCGTCGATGCGCTCCTCGCCCCACGTGCGCCCGTGGCTGAAGACGACGACGTCGCCCCGCTGGAGCTGTGCCTCGTCGACCCCGACGACCTGGGCGAGCACCCGGTCGCCGGTCATGAGGGTCGGCTCCATCGAGGCCGACGGGATGACGAAGGGACGCACCAGCGTGTGGGTGATCAGGGCCAGGACGGCGAAGGCGACGAGCACCCGCAGGACGATGCCGGGCAGCCAGTGGCGCTCGCGGCGCGCGTTGGAGGAGCTCACGGCACCACCCTAGGTGCGGCGGGGGAGCGGGGTGAGGGCCACCACCGCGGTGACGCGTCGGGCGCCGGGCGTCCCGGCGCCGCGGCGCCGGTAGCGGTCGAGCACGGCCCCGAGCTCGGTGCGCAGCGCGGCGAGCTGGGTCTCGTCGACGAGCACCTCGCGGTCGAGGAGGCCGCACTCCTCCTGCCAGACGAGGGGCCAGGAGACCTGGGCGTCGATCCACGCGTGCTGCCGCTGGGCGTGGTGGTCGACGAGGTCGTGGGCGAGCCACAGCGCGTCGGCGAGGTCGTCGGCGTCGTCGATCGCGCTCACCGCGACGGTCTGGTCGGGGCCCTCGTCGGCCTCCTCCTCGGCCGCCGCCCACACCCGCGAGCGTCCGTCACCCAGGCCGGTGTCGACGACGAGACCGGCGTCGGCGAGCACCCGCGTGTGGTAGCTCGTCGCGCCGGTGTTGGTGCCGAGGGAGCGGGCCAGGTCGGCGGAGGTCGTGCCGCCGTGGAGGCGCAGGTGGGCGAGGATCCGGGAGCGAAGGGGGTGGGCCAGGAGCCGCCAGGTCGGCGGCGGGGGTGCATCGGTCACCGATCCACGATTGCACAATAATTGTGCAATCGCCATGGCGCGGGTCGGTGTCCAGCCGGCCAAGGGCGCGAGATCCGCTCTACGACAAGGGTTTTGGCGGGTTTGCACCGATTTCGGCGGGGGTCCTGACGCCCGTAAAATGGTGTGCAGCGGCGCCGCGTCCCCCTCGAGGACGGCAGGCGCCTCCCCTTCGCTCCACCGCGACGGGGACGAACGAGCAGAAGGCATGAACATGCGTACGTACACCCCCAAGGGCGGTGACATCACCCGTCAGTGGCACATCATCGACGCCACGGACGTCGTGCTCGGCCGTCTCGCGAGCCAGGCCGCCGTCCTGCTGCGCGGCAAGCACAAGACGACCTTCGCCCCCCACGTCGACACGGGCGACTTCGTCATCATCATCAACGCCGACAAGATCGCGCTGACCGGCGCCAAGGCGGAGCAGAAGCGCGCCTACCGTCACTCGGGTCACCCGGGCGGTCTGTCGTCGATGAACTACACCGAGATGCTCGAGAAGCACCCGACCCGCGCGGTCGAGAAGGCCATCCAGGGCATGCTTCCCCGCAACACCCTCGGTCGCCAGCAGCTGGGCAAGCTCAAGGTCTACGCCGGTGCCGAGCACCCGCACGCCGCGCAGCAGCCCACCCCCTACACGATCTCGCAGGTCGCGCAGTAAGCGCGCCCCGATCAGGAACTAGAGGAATACCGTGGCTGACACCACCGACAACGCTGTGAACACCGAGGTGCTCGAGGGCGACGAGCCCGAGCTGAGCTCCTACACCTCCGAGTCCGAGGGCCCCGTCGCGGGCTCCGACGAGCCCGTGCGTCGCCCCTCCGCCTCCGCTCCCGGCTCGGCCACCGGCCGCCGCAAGCAGGCCATCGCCCGCGTCCGGATCGTCCCGGGCACCGGCGAGTGGAAGGTCAACGGGCGTGCGCTCGAGGACTACTTCCCCAACAAGGTCCACCAGCAGATCGTCAACGAGCCGCTCGTCGCGCTCGAGCTCGACGGCGCCTACGACGTGCTCGTGCGCGTCCACGGCGGTGGCCCCTCCGGCCAGGCCGGTGCCGTCCGCCTCGGCGTCGCGCGCTCGCTCAACGGGGTCGACCCCGAGCTGAACCGCCCGACCCTGAAGAAGGCCGGCTACCTGACCCGGGACGCGCGCGTCCCGGAGCGCAAGAAGGCCGGTCTCAAGAAGGCCCGCAAGGCTCCGCAGTACAGCAAGCGCTGATCCAGCGCCCCGGTCCCTGAGGAGGTCGCTCCGCGACCGTCTCGAAGGGCTGCACGAAGGGCGCCGCTCACCTCACGGTGGGCGGCGCCCTTCGTCGTCGTGGTGCGGGGTCGTCGTCAGGTGCCGGCGGGTCGGCCGGCCCGCATCTCCGAGACGAGCGACCGGGTCACCTCGACGAGGTCGCCGTCGTGGGCGGCGGCGACCGCCTGCTGGCGCTGGTAGCTGGCGCCGACGCGGATGATGTCCTCGACGGCGGCGAGCTCGTCGCTGCAGCCGAGCCGGCGGGCGATCGGTGCCAGCCGCTCGAGGAGGTCGTGGAGCTCGTCGGTGACGAGGCGCTCGCGGTTGCGGGCGTCGAGGATGATGATCGCGTCCATGCCGTAGCGGGCGGTGCGCCACTTGTTTTCCTGGACGTGCCAGGGCGGCAGGGTCGGGATCGTGCCGCCGTCGGTCAGGCGGTCGTCGAGGTGGACGAGCAGGCTCTGGGTGAGCGCGGTGAGTGCCCCGATCTCGTGCAGGGTCGGGACCCCGTCGCAGACCCGCACCTCGAGCGTGCCGAGGTGCGGCGCGGGGCGCAGGTCCCAGCGCACCTCCTTGAGCTCGTCGATGACGCCGGTGACGAGCAGGTCGTCGACGTACCGCTCGTACTCGGCCCACGTGTCGAACTGGAAGGGCAGGCCGGCCGTCGGCAGCTGCTGGAACATCTGGGCGCGGTTGCTCGCGTAGTCCGTCGGCACGCCGCCCCACCACGGCGACGACGCCGAGAGCGCCTGCAGGTGGGGTGCATAGGTGAGCATCCCGCCGAGCAGCGGCAGCACCTTGTCGCGGTGGGTGACGCCCACGTGGGTGTGCACGCCGTAGATGACCATCTGCCGCCCCCACCACCGGGTGCGGTCGATGAGGGTGGCGTAGCGGTCGCCCTCGGTCACCTGCTGGGACTCCCAGCGGGCGAAGGGGTGGGTGCCGGCGCTCATGAGCTCGAGACCGAGGTCATCGGTCAGGGTCCGCAGCCGGTCGAGGCTCGAGGAGAGGTCGGCGATGACCTCCGGGACGTCATGGCACTTGTCCGTGACGATCTCGACGGTGTTGGTCAGCAGCTCGCGGTGGATCTTGGGCGCGAGCACGTCGTCTGAGGTGAGGGGGCCGACGACGCTCTCCGCGAGGGGGACGAGGTCGAGCGTCTCGCGGTCGACGAGTGCGATCTCCCACTCGACCCCCAGCGTGGGGCCCTCTGAGGGGGTGAAGTCGATCATGATGGCCTCTCGGACGCCCGGACCTGCGGTGTCCCAGCCTAACCAGCCGGTATCGTCACTGAGGCCCGTCCCGCGTGCGACATGCGGACGGGGGTCCTCACGGAAGGTTGCATGATCCATGTCCCGACTCTTCGGCACCGACGGTGTCCGCGGTCTCGCCAACGGCGAGGTCATCACGGCCGACCTGGCCCTGCGCCTGGCCCAGGCGGCAGCCCGCGTCCTGCGGGACCCCGAGGGCACCGAAGGGCGGCGGCCCGTGGCGGTCGTGGGGCGCGACCCCCGCGCGTCGGGTGAGTTCCTGTCCGCAGCCGTCGTGGCCGGCCTCGCGAGCAGCGGCATCGACGTGCTCGACGCGGGCGTCGTGCCGACCCCGGCCGTCGCCTTCCTCACCGCCGAGGTCCATGCGGACTTCGGCGTGATGCTCTCCGCCTCGCACAACGCCATGCCGGACAACGGCATCAAGTTCTTCGCCTCCGGCGGGCACAAGCTGCCCGATGCCGTCGAGGACGCGATCGAGGCCGCCATGGAGGAGTCGCCGGCCCGCCCGACCGGTGTCGACGTCGGCCGCGTGACGCTCATGGACGACGGTGGCACCCGATACGTGCGCCACCTGCTCGACGCCGTGGAGCCCCAGCTCGAGGGTCTGACCGTCGTCATCGACGCGGCGCACGGCGCGGCGAGCGAGGTCTCGCCGGAGGTCTTCCGCCTCTCCGGCGCGACGGTGCACGTCATCGGTGCCCGGCCCGACGGGCTCAACATCAACGACGGGGTGGGCTCGACGCACCTCGGCCCCCTCCAGGAGGCGGTCCGTCAGCACGGTGCCGACCTCGGCATCGCCCACGACGGCGATGCCGACCGCTGCCTGGCGGTCGACGCCGAGGGCCGCGAGATCGATGGCGACCAGATCATGGCGATCCTCGCGGTGGCGCTCAAGGAGCACGGCCGCCTCGCCGACGACACCCTTGTCGCGACGGTCATGAGCAACCTCGGCCTCATCCGCGCGATGCAGGAGCACGGCATCTCGGTCGTCCAGGCCGGCGTCGGCGACCGCTACGTCCTCGAGGAGATGCGCAAGGGCGGCTACTCCCTCGGCGGCGAGCAGTCGGGCCACGTCATCCTCCAGGAGCACGCGACGACCGGTGACGGGGTGCTCACCGGCCTCATGCTCGCCGCCCGCGTCGCGGAGACCGGCAAGAGCATCGCCGAGCTCGGGTCGGTCATGGCCCGCATGCCCCAGGTGCTCATCAACGTCAAGGGTGTCGACAAGGACCGCGTCGACGACGACGAGGGTGTCCAGGGCGCCGTCTCCGAGGTCTCCACCGCGCTCGGTGACGACGGCCGCGTGCTGCTGCGCAAGTCCGGCACCGAGCCGGTCGTGCGCGTCATGGTCGAGGCCGACACGCACGAGCGGGCCCAGGAGTCCGCCGAGCGCCTCTCCGTCGTCGTCCGGGAGCGCCTCTCCCTCTGACTCCGACCACTCCACCGACCCCCGTGCGTATTTCCCTAGGGAAATACGCACGGGGGTCCGTATTTCCCTAGGGAAATGCGCAGGCTGGGTGGTATTTCCCTAGGGAAATGCGCAGGAGAGGGGTGGCAGGTCAGACGGCGGGGGTGTCGAAGAAGCTGCGGCGCGTGGTCGCCCGACGGTCGTCACGGAGCACCCAGAAGTCGGCGAAGCCGACCTGCGCGGCGCTGCCGTCCCTGAGGGTGCCGGTGAATCGCCCGTGCACCGCGACGCGCTCGCCGTCGACGACGAACTCGTCGAGCACGTGCCGCCCGTCGGCGATGACCCGCTCGCCGGAGTAGAAGGCACGCAGCGCCTCCGCCCCGACCATGGGCGCGTAGCCGGGGCGGTGGTAGACGGCGTCGTCGGCGAAGCACCCGACGACGCCCTCGACGTCACCGGCGTCGACGAGCTCGTAGTAGCGGCGGACCGCGGCCTCGGCGCTCATCGGGCCACCGTCCGCCCCAGCGCCGCGTCGGCGCGACGCAGCGCGGCCTCGAGCGGCGTGATGCCCTCGGTGTCGGCGGTCTCGAGCAGCTCGCCGACGCGCGTGCCGATGCGGTCGACGGCCGCGAGCGTCTCGGCATCGCTCCAGCCGGCGACACCGCCGTGCACCTGGATGACGCCGCCGGCATTGGCGACGAAGTCGGGTACGTAGGTGATGCCAGCCGCGCGCAACGCCTCCGCGCAGTCGGGGGTGTCGAGCGTGTCGTTGGCGGCGCCGGCGATGATCCGCGCCCGGATGCGCGGGATCGCCTCGCGGGTCACGACCCGCGCGACCGCGCACGGCGCGAAGACGTCGGCCTCGGCGAAGGGAGCCGCCTGCGTCGCCACGGTCTGCCCACCCAGCTCGGTCGCGAGTGCCTGCGCCCGGGCGGTGTCGATGTCGGCGACGGTCACGCGGGCGCCGTCACGGTGGGCGAGGCGGGCGACCTCCTCGCCCACGCTGCCGACGCCCTGGACGACGACGTGCAGGCCGTCGAGGCCCCCTTCGCCGTGCTCGTGGACCGCGGCGGCGCGCATGGCGGCGTACACGCCACGGGCGGTGAAGGGGGAGGGGCTCACCTCGTCGCAGAAGGCCCGGGCGCCGCCGTCGTCGCGGATGGTCTGCATGTCCTCGAGGAGCGTGCCCATGTCGACGCCGGGGATGTACGTCCCCGCGGTGCGGGCGACCATCTCGCCGAAGCGGGCGAAGAGGGCGCGCCGCTCGGGGGAGCTGGGTGCCGGCACCGGGCCGTCGAGCACGACGACGGACTTGGCGCCGCCGTAGGGCAGCTCGGCCAGGGCGTGCTTGAGGGTCATCGCGGCGGCGAGACGCTGGGCCTCGCGCGCGGCGGCCTCGGTCGACGGGTAGGCGCGGTAGCGCACCCCGCCGAAGCCCGGGCCGAGGGTCGTGTCGTCGATCGCGATGACGGCACGCCGGCCGACGCGGTCGTCGCGGCAGGTGATCGTCTGCTCGCTCGCCCAGGGTTCGGCGATGGCGTCAGCGGTCGGGGTAGGGGGCGTGACGGTGGTCATCCGCCCATGGTGACAGGGGCCGTGTGACCCCTGTCACCCGGGGTCGGCGCCGGCTCAGAGGCGCTGGTCGATGAGCCCGGTGTCGACGTCGTAGATGAATCCGCCCACCTTGACGGTGTCCGAGATCAGCGGGTGCGAGCGGACCGCGGCGACGTCCTGACGGAGCGCGTCGAGCTGGTCGCGAACGACGTGGAAGCCCTGCCACGAGGCGTCCTGCCCGGCCGAGGCGCCGATGCGCTCGCGCAGCTCGACCTCGGTCGCGGAGGCCATGGCGCAGCGGGTGTGCGGGATGACGAGGACGCGGTTGACGTTGAGCAGGTGCACCCCGAGCACGAGCGCCTCGAGCGCGGCGGCGGTGACCCGGCCCCCCGGGTTGCGGAAGATCTTGGCGTCACCCGGCTGCAGCCCGAGCATGCCCAGCGGGTCGATGCGGCTGTCCATGCACGTGACGATGGCGACGCCCGCCTTCGCGATGCCGTCGAAGCCGCCGAGGGAGAAGTCGTCGGCGAAGGCGCGGTTGGCGGCCACGAGGTCCGCGAAGTCGTCGGTCGAGGGGGTCGGTGCACTCATGAGCGAATCCTTTCGAAGGGGTCTTCGCACAGTAGCCCCGTGGCGGCCCGCCGGATGCGGGCGGTCCACGAGCCGTGCGTCACGGAAGCATCCCGATGACAACTCGTGGGGGCGAGAGCGTGGTGCGGACCACACAACCGGTGTAGACAGTCCATGGGAGACGACGTCGACGACCCCCTGCGCCTCGTCGTCTCCTCGCGACGAAAGGAACGACGTGGACGGACGACGACGTCGGATCGCCTGGGTGGCGGCCGTGACGATGACGGCCAGCCTCGGTCTGGCGGCCTGCGGTGACGACGGTTCGTCAGGCGGGGCGACCCACCTGACCTGGTACATCAACCCCGACGGTGGTGGCTCCGACCCGGCCGGTGGCGGGCAGGCCCAGCTGGCCAAGGAGTGCTCCGACGCCTCCGGTGGCGCCTACACGATCGGCATCCAGCTGCTGCCCAACAGCGCGAGCGACCAGCGCCAGCAGCTGCTGCGGCGCTTGGCCTCGCAGGACAAGGGCGTCGACATCATGTCGATCGACCCGGTCTTCGTCGCCGAGTTCGCCGAGGCCGGCTTCCTCGCCCCGGTGCCGCAGGACCGCAAGGCCACCTTCACCGGGGACGTCGTCGACCCGGCCGTCACCAACGCGACGTGGAAGGACGAGCTGTACGCCGCTCCCTTCTGGGCCAACACCCAGCTGCTCTGGTACCGCAAGTCCGTCGCGGAGAAGGCCGGCCTCGACATGAGCAAGCCGGTCTCGTGGGACCAGGTCATCGCCGCCGCCAAGAAGACCGACACCGACATCGGCGTGCAGGCCTCCCGCTACGAGGGCTACATGGTCTGGATCAACGCCCTCGTCGAAGGGGGCGGCGACCACATCGTCGAAAATCCCGGCGCCGACGGCGACCAGCTCGCCTTCGGCCTGGAGTCCGAGGGCGGCAAGAAGGCCGCCGAGATCATCCAGAAGGTCAGCTCGGAGGGCGTCGGCGGCCCGGCGATGGGCTCGACGGACGAGACGACCACGCTCGACATGTTCCAGAACGAGAACGCCGGCTTCATGGTCAACTGGCCCTACGTCTACGCCGCGCTCGAGGGCGCGGAGGTCGACTGGATGGACGACCTCGCGTGGGCGCGCTACCCGCAGACCGTCGAGGGCAGCGAGTCCAAGCCGCCGCTCGGGGGCATCGAGATGGGCGTCGCCTCCTCGTCGACGAAGCAGGACCAGGCCTGGGAGGCCGTCGAGTGCCTCACCTCGCAGGAGAGCCAGAAGTCGTACATGCTCGGCACCGGCAACCCGGCCGCCCGCAAGGCGGTCTACGACGACGCCGAGGTCAAGGAGACCTTCCCGATGGCCGGCCTGATCCGCGCCTCGCTCGACTCGAGCGGGCCGCGCCCGCTCACCCAGTACTACGGCGACGTCTCCAGCGGCATCCAGCGTGAGTACAGCCCGCCCGGCGCGGTCGACCCGTCGTCGACGCCCCAGCAGACGACGAGCCTGCTCCAGGACGTGCTGAAGGGAGATGCACTGCTGTGAGTGCCGCTCCCCGTCTCTCCGACCGTGCGAAGGCCGAGCAACGCCTCGGCTGGAAGCTGGCGTTGCCCGCCTTCGTCGTCATGCTGCTCGTCACCGCCTACCCGATCCTCCAGGCGATCTGGAACAGCTTCTTCGCCTACCGGCTCACCGACCCCGACAACCGGGAGTTCGTCGGGC
Source organism: Janibacter hoylei PVAS-1 (assembly GCF_004025845.1). NCBI lineage: Bacteria > Bacillati > Actinomycetota > Actinomycetes > Micrococcales > Intrasporangiaceae > Janibacter > Janibacter hoylei. Next base: position 161,135 of record NZ_PIPF01000012.1, on the reverse strand, counting down.
TCAACAACTACGTCGTCTCCTTCAGCGACTCGGTCTTCTGGAGCGCGATGCTCGCGACGGTGATCATCACCGTCATCACCGTCGTCATCGAGCTGGTCCTCGGCTTCGTCATCGCCCTGGTCATGCACCGGATCGTCCTGCCCCGGCGGACGCTGCGCACCGTGGTGCTCATCCCGTACTCGATCATCACGGTCGTCTCCGGCTTCACCTGGCTCTTCATGTACCAGACCGACACCGGCTTCGTGAACCGCTGGACGAGCTGGGTGCCGGGGGTCAGCGACAACTACGACTGGTTCGGCAGCTTCTGGCCCTCGATCTTCGTCATCTGCCTCTCGGAGATCTGGAAGACGACGCCCTTCATGTCGCTGCTCCTGCTCGCCGGCCTCGCCCAGGTGGACACCTCGATGGAGGAGGCGGCCAAGGTCGACGGGGCCTCGTGGATGCAGGTGCTCACCAAGGTCATCCTGCCCAACATGAAGCCGGCGATCATGGTCGCGGTGCTCTTCCGCACCCTCGACGCCTTCCGCATCTTCGACAACATCTTCATCATGACCGGGGGCGCCAACGGGACCAACTCCCTCTCCGGTCTCATCTACCGCCAGACGATCGACCGCACCGAGATCGGTCTCGGGTCGGCGCTGTCGGTGATCCTCTTCCTCTGCGTGCTGCTCATCGCGGCGGTCTTCGTCCGAGGATTCAAGGTCGACCTCACCCAGGGGAGGAGCTGAGATGGCGAAGGAAGCGAAGGTCAAGGAGCCCGTCAAGGGCACCGGCCTGTGGACCGCGCTCGCGGTGCCCATCATGATCTGGACCGTCCTGCCGCTGCTGTGGATGCTCTCGCTCTCGCTCAAGAGCGCCGACACCCTCGCCGACCCGGACGCGGCCCACCTCGGCAACTTCTGGCCGAAGGACCCGACGCTCGACAACTACCGGCTGATCTTCACCGGCGGCGCGAGCGACCTCTTCATGCCGGCCCTGCGCAACTCGCTCATCGTCTGCCTGCTCGCGACGGTCATCTCCGTCGTCCTCGCGATGTTCTGCGCGTACGCGATCTCCCGACTGGAGTTCAAGGGCAAGAAGATGATCCTCACGACGGCGCTCGCGGTGAGCTTCTTCCCGGTCGTCGCCATGGTCACGCCGCTCTTCGACGTGTGGAGCCGCGTCGGTCTCTTCGACACGATCCCCGGCCTGATCATCCCGTACCTCGCGCTCACCCTGCCGCTGTCGATCTGGACGATGTCGGCCTTCTTCCAGCAGATCCCCTGGGAGATGGAGCAGGCCGCGCAGGTCGACGGGGCGAGCAGCTGGCAGGCCTTCCGCAAGGTGATCATCCCGCTCGCCGCCCCGGGCGTCTTCACGACGGCGATCATCACCTTCTTCACCGCGTGGAACGACTTCGTCTTCGCGATCTCGCTGACCTCCGACCAGGCCCGCACCGTCCCGGCGGCGCTCGCCTTCTTCACCGGAGCCAGCCAGTTCGAGCAGCCGACGGGCGCCATCATGGCGGCCTCGGTCGTCGTGACCATCCCCGTCGTCATCCTGGTGCTGATCTTCCAGCGCCGGATCGTCGCCGGCCTGACCTCGGGCGCCGTCAAGGGCTGACCCCCGCCTTCACAACACTGGAGAACCCCCATGGCTGAGATCACCCTCAACAACATCGTCAAGCAGTACGGCGACGGCTTCCCCGCGGTCAACGACGTGAGCCTGGACATCAAGGACGGCGAGTTCATGATCTTCGTCGGTCCCTCCGGCTGCGGGAAGTCGACGCTGCTGCGCATGGTCGTCGGGCTCGAGGACATCACGAGCGGCGAGCTGCTCATCGACGGCACGCGGGTCAACGACCTGTCGCCGAAGGACCGCAACCTGTCGATGGTCTTCCAGAACTACGCCCTCTACCCGCACCTGACGGTCTTCGAGAACATCGCCTTCCCCCTTCGCCTGGCCAAGGGCAAGCACAGCGAGGAGGAGATCGATGCCAAGGTGCGCGCCGCGAGCTCCATGCTCGAGCTCGACGAGCACCTCGAGCGCAAGCCGGCCAATCTCTCCGGTGGGCAGCGGCAGCGGGTGGCGATGGGCCGGGCGATCGTGCGCGACGCCGACGCCTTCCTCTTCGACGAGCCGCTGTCCAACCTCGACGCCAAGCTGCGTGGCCAGATGCGCACGGAGATCGCCCGCATGCAGCGGCGCATGGGCACGACGACGATCTACGTCACCCACGACCAGACCGAGGCCCTCACCCTCGGCGACCGCGTGTCCGTGCTCAAGAAGGGGGTGCTGCAGCAGTGCGCCAGCCCCCGCGAGCTCTACGACCAGCCGGTCAACCTCTTCGTCGCCGGCTTCATCGGGACGCCGCCGATGAACTTCCTGCCGGCGGAGGTGAAGGGGGACGAGCTCGAGCTGCCCTTCTGCACCGTGCCGCTGCCGCAGGCGGTGCGCGAGCGGGCCGGCGGCAAGGAGCTGCTCATCGTCGGCATCCGCCCGGAGCACATCAAGGACGCCGACCTCGGCGACGTCCCGAGCGGCGGGGTGCGCTTCGCCGCACCCGTCGACCAGACGGAGTGGCTGGGCAACGAGCAGTACGCCTACGTGCCCTTCACGGTGGAGGGCGACGTCAAGCACAAGCTCGACGAGCTCGACAAGGAGCTCGACGGCGAGGGCATGCGCACGCAGATGGTCATCAACCTCGACCCGCGCTCGCGGGTGCGTGAGGGCGACGACGGCAACTTCGTCTTCGACCCGACCCTCATGCACGTCTTCGACCCGGAGTCGGGCGACTGCCTGACCCGTGACGACGCGAAGGCGGCGGAGATCGCCCGCCAGTCCGAGGAGGACCGGCAGCGGGCCCTGGAGCGGGCGCGTGCCCGCGAGGCCGCGACCGCCGGCTGATCAGCCCTCGAGGTCGACGCGGCTCGGTGCCCAGGCGCCGGGCCGCGTCACCGTGAGCGCGGAGGCGGCGATGCCGCGCTCGATCGCGCCGGTGATGACCCGACCGCGCGCCTTGTGCAGCCGGGCCTTGGCGTCGGCGCCGCCGAGCAGGCCGGCGTCGGCGAGCCCCGAGAGCAGCCCGGCCATGAAGGAGTCGCCGGCCCCGACGGTGTCGACGACGTCGACCCGGCGTCCGCGCGCGGTGATGCGGCGGCCCGAAGGGAGGATCGCCAGCGCCCCGGCCGGGCCCAGCGTGCAGACGGCGAGGGCCGGCCCGAGGTCGCACCACGAGCGCAGGAGGTCGGCGATGCCGGTCGGGTCGAGCGGGCGGTCGAGGAGCCACTCGAGGTCGGCGTCGCTCGCCTTGACGACGTCGCTGACGGCCACGCGACGCTCGACCTCCTCGAGGACGCGCTCGCGGTCGGGCATGAGGGCCGGGCGGATGTTGGGGTCGTAGGAGATCGTGTGCCCGCGGGTGGCGGTGCTCATCGCCGACAGGACGTCGACGCCGCCGGGCCGGAGCAGGGCGCCGATGGACCCGGTGTGCAGGTGGCCCGGTACGTCAGGTGGCTCGGTCACCCGCCAGGTGATGTCGAAGTCGTAGGTGGCCGTGCCCGCGGCGTCGAGGGTGGCGGTCGCGGTCGAGGTGTCGGCGGCGCTGTCGCTGCCCTGGGTCAGCCGCACCCCTGCCTCGGCGAGGTGCTCACCGATCATGGCGCCGCGGGCATCACGGCCGAAGTAGGTCGCGAGGCTCACGGGGTGGCCCAGGCGGGCCAGCCCCACGGCGACGTTGAGCGGGCTGCCTCCGACGTGCTCCTGCGTGTGCCCGTCCGACCCGACGACGACGTCGACGAGCGACTCGCCGATGACGAGGGTGGAGCAGGGCGCGGGCGCACGCCGCAGGCTGGGCACGGGTCAGCCGAGGCCGGGGGAGAGCCGCTCGACCTTGGTGAGGTTGTGGTGGGCCTCGACGACGCGGATCGTGCCGGACTTGCTGCGCATGACGAGCGACTCGGTCGTCGCGCCGCCCGCGCGGTAGCGGACACCGCGCAGCAGCTCGCCGTCGGTGATGCCGGTGGCGACGAAGAAGCAGTTGTCCGTCGCCACGAGGTCGTCGGTGGTGAGGACCCGGTCGAGGTCGTGACCGGCGTCGATGGCCTGCTGGCGCTCCTCGTCGTCGCGCGGCCACAGGCGGCCCTGGATGACACCGCCGAGGCACTTGATGGCGCAGGCGGTGATGATGCCCTCCGGCGTGCCGCCGACCCCGAGGAGCAGGTCGATGCCGGTGCCGGGGCGGGCGGCCATGATGGCGCCGGCGACGTCACCGTCGGAGATGAAGCGGATGCGGGCGCCGGCGGCACGCACCTGCTCGGCGAGGTCGTTGTGCCGCGGCCGGTCGAGCATGATGACGGTGACGTCCTCGGGCTGCTCGCCCTTCGCCTTGGCGATGCGCTTGATGTTTTCGGCGACGGGCAGCCGGATGTCGACGACGTCCGCAGCCTCGGGGCCGGTGACGAGCTTGTCCATGTAGAAGACGGCGCTGGGGTCGTACATCGACCCTCGGTCGGCGACGGCGAGGACGGAGACCGCGTTGGTCATCCCCTTCGCCGTGAGGGTGGTGCCGTCGATGGGGTCGACCGCGACGTCGCAGGAGGGGCCGGTGCCGTCGCCCACCTCCTCGCCGTTGTAGAGCATCGGCGCCTCGTCCTTCTCACCCTCGCCGATGATGACGGTGCCTTGCATCTGCACGCTGGAGATCATCGAGCGCATCGCGTCGACGGCCGCGCCGTCGGCGGTGTTCTTGTCACCACGCCCGACCCACCGGCCACCGGCGAGGGCGGCAGCCTCGGTGACCCGGACCAGCTCCATCGCCAGGTTGCGGTCGGGGTGCATGACCCCGGCGCTCGATGTGGACGTCTGGGACTGGCTCATGTGTCTCCTCTGCGGGTGGTGCTCGTCGCGCCAGAGCCTATCCGGAGCACGCTCCCACGCGTGCGACCATGTCACTCATGAGTTCTGCCCCCGGCGACCCCGCCGAGACCGCCCCACGCGCCACCCCGGACCGCGAGCCGACCCCGGCCGAGCTCGCGGCCCAGCAGGGCGTCCCCGCGCGCGGGGCGAGCCACTACGCCAAGGGGTCGGCGGCCAACATGGCCCGCTCGATGGCCGTCATCGTGGCGATCACCCTCGCCCTGTTCTTCATGACGGGGCGGCCCAACAGCACGACGCCGCAGTCGGTGGACGTGCCCGGATCGGCCCAGTACCGCGCCCAGCAGGCCGGCCAGCCCTTCGCCTACCCGCGCGACCTGCCGGACGGCTGGGTCGCCACCAGCGTGCGCTACGTCCGCTCGAAGGGGGACGTCATGGTCTGGAACGCCGGCTACACCACCCCGGACGGCGAGTACGTCTCGGTCCAGCAGGCGCTCGATCCCGGCGAAGGCTGGGTCGACACCCAGACCAACAACGGCGCGCGCGTGGGGACCTTCGAGACCCGCGACGGTCGCACCTGGACCAAGCGGGACCGCGAGGGCAAGGTCCAGCGCAGTCTGGTCCACGTCCCGCAGGACACGACCGAGCTCACCACGCTCGTCACGGGCACCGGCTCGTGGGAGCAGCTCGAGGACTTCGCCGACCGGCTGGCCCCGGTCAAGGTGACGAAGGCCGGCAGCAGCAGCGCCTCACCCTCCTCGTGATTCTCGGGTGACCCGATAAACCCCGGCTTCGCAAGAGTCCCCAACTCTTGCGAAGCCGGGGTTTCTCATGCTCAGCGGCTCATGGCGGTCGTGACGAGGGGGGCCAGGCCCGGGTGCGCCAGGCGAAGGGAGCCGAGCGTGCCGGGGTCGACCCAGGCGAGGTCGTCGTGCTCGTCGGGAGCAAGGTTGGTCGGGGTGCCCCGCCAGGCGTCGACGACGAAGGGGTGCAGCTCGAGGTCGTCGGCCCAGGCGGTCACGGGTGGGGCGAGTCGCCGCCACCGGGTCACCGTCACGCCGAGCTCTTCCTGGCACTCCCGCACCAGGGCCTGCTCCGGCGACTCGCCGGCCTCGATGTGGCCGCCCACGCCGTCCCAGCAGTCGGGGTAGTGCCGACGAAGGGGGTGCCGGTGCGCCAGCAGGACCCGCTCGCCGGTGACGAGCAGCCCCATGGCGACCCGGTGGAGCGGCTCGCTCACTCCTCGGACGTGCCCTCGGACCCCAGGCTCGCCTCGGCCTTGTCCAGCCAGGCCTCGCAGTGGGCGGCGAGGGCCTCGCCGCGCTGCCACAGCCGCATCGACTCCTCGAGGCCGGCCTGGCCCCCTTCGAGCCGGGCGACGAGCTCGATGAGCTCCTGGCGGGCCTCCTCGTAGGAGAGGTCGGCGACGTCGGTCTGCTCCTGGTCGGGCTGCGGGTCGGTGGCCATGGCGACCACTCTAGGTGCGGGCGGTGTCACGAGTCGGTGACCCGCACGGCGAAGTCGCCGTCGGCGACCGTCACCCGCAGCAGGTCGTCGACGGCGAGCGCCTCGCGGGAGGCGACGACCTCCCCTTCGGGCCGCTGGACGATCGCGTAGCCGCGCTCGAGCGTCGAGGCGGGGGAGAGCACCCGCGCCTGGGTCCGCAGGTGACCGATGCGGTCGCGCTCGCGGTGCAGCCGCGCCTCGACCCGGCTGTGTGCCCGGCGACGCAGGGAGGCGACGACCTCGCGCTGCGCCCGGACGAAGGCCGTGCGGTCGGTGAGCACGGGCCGGCTCGTCAGCTGCACGAGGCCGCGGCGCTCGCGGTCGACCATGCCGGCCAGGGCAGCCCGGGCGCGCCCTCGGGCCTCGACGACACCGGCCCCCTCCTGGGCAGCGTCGGGGCAGACGAGCTTGGCGGCATCGGTCGGCGTGGAGGCCCGCACGTCCGCGACGAGGTCAAGGATCGGGGTGTCGACGTCGTGCCCGATGGCGCTGACGACCGGGGTGCGTGCCTCGGCGACGGCGCGGACCATCGTCTCGTTGCTGAAGGGCAGCAGGTCCTCGACCGACCCACCGCCGCGCGTGACGATGATGACGTCGACGTCGTCGATGGCGTCGAGCTCGGCGACGGCCGCGCTGACCTCGGTCACGGCCGTCGGCCCCTGCACGGCGACCTGCCGGATCTCGAAGGGCAGGCCCGGCCACCTGCGGTGGGCGTTTTCGACGACATCGCGCTCGGCGGCGCTCGCCCGTCCGCAGACGAGGCCGACCCGGCGGGGGAGGAAGGGCAGCGGCCGCTTGCTAGAGGCCTCGAAGAGTCCCTCGGCGCGCAGGTGCTGCTTGAGGTACTCGATGCGGGCAAGCAGCTCGCCGACGCCGACCGGCCGGATCTGGCGCACGTCCATCGACAGCGAGCCGCGCTGGGTCCAGTAGCTCGGCTTGGCCTGGACGACGACCCGCGCACCTTCGCCGAGCGGCGCCGGCATGGCGTCGAGCGCGGTGACCCGCACCATGCACGACAGCGACATGTCGACGTCGGGGTCGCGCAGCGTCAGCCACGCGGTGCGTGCGCCGGGTCGTCGGGTCAGCTGGACGACCTGCCCTTCGACCCAGGTGACGGACATGCGGTCGACGTACTCGGCGATCTTCATGCTCAGCAGCCGCACCGGCCACGGCTGCTCGGCCGTGGTGTCGGCTGCCTTGTCGGGAAGGGGGATGCTCACGGCCCACAGTCAAGCAGGCACGTCGGACGGTCCGGCGGCGGTCAGGGCGTGTTCAGCCCCCTCACCTACGATGGAGGGCATGACCACCAGTGCGACCCCGACCGCCGACACCGCCGCCCCGCAGGATGCCAAGCGCGTCCTGCTCGCCGCGCCCCGCGGCTACTGCGCCGGTGTCGACCGTGCCGTCGTCACGGTCGAGAAGGCCCTCGAGCTCTACGGCCCGCCGGTCTACGTGCGCAAGGAGATCGTCCACAACAAGCACGTCGTGACGACCCTCGAGAAGAGGGGCGCGATCTTCGTCGAGGAGACCGACGAGGTGCCCGAGGGTGCGACCGTCGTGTTTTCCGCCCACGGCGTCGCCCCGATCGTCCACGAGGAGGCCAAGGCCCTCAGCCTCAAGACGATCGACGCGACCTGCCCGCTGGTCACCAAGGTCCACCGCGAGGCGGTCCGCTTCGCCGACGACGACTTCGACATCCTGCTCATCGGTCACGAGGGGCACGAGGAGGTCGTCGGCACCTCTGGCGAGGCGCCGAACCACATCACCCTCGTCGAGGGCCCCGATGACGTCGCCAACGTCGAGGTCCGCGACCCCGACAAGGTCGTGTGGCTCTCGCAGACCACCCTCTCGGTCGACGAGACGATGGAGACGGTGCGCCGGCTGCGCGAGAAGTTCCCCAAGCTGCAGGATCCGCCCTCCGACGACATCTGCTACGCGACGCAGAACCGTCAGCTCGCCGTCAAGCAGATGGCCAAGGACTGCGACCTGATGATCGTCGTCGGCTCGCGCAACTCCTCCAACTCGGTGCGCCTCGTCGAGGTCGCCATCGAGCACGGCTCGCGCGATGGTCACCTCGTCGACTACGCCGACGAGATCGACGAGGCCTGGCTCGACGGTGTGCGCACCGTCGGTGTCACCTCCGGTGCCTCGGTCCCCGAGATCCTCGTGCGCGGGGTCCTCGACTTCCTCGCCGAGCGGGGCTACGGCGAGCCGCAGCCGGTCACCGCCGCGGAGGAGTCGCTGCTCTTCGCCCTGCCCAAGGAGCTGCGCCGCGACCTCAAGGCCGCCGGCATGAGCGACCAGATGAAGCACGACGCCGGCGCCCTCGGCGACGCCGGCCAGCTGCACTAGCCCGTCCCCGCCCTTCGAGACGGTCGCTTCGCGACCTCCTCAGGGAGCGGACGGGGGTCTCGCGACCTCGTCAGGGAGCGGACGGGGGTCTCGCGACCTCCTCAGGGAGCGGTACGGGGATCTCCGAGCGGACGGGGGTCACAGCCGCTGGCTGATCCTCGTCGCCGTCTCGGCGGCCGCCTGCGCGAGGTAGGCGGCGCCCCCTTCGTCGACGTCGTCGGTGCGATAGGTGAGGGCCACCGCCGCCACGGGGTGCCCGTCGCGGTCGAGGACGGCACTCGCCACCGATGACAGGTCGGGCGAGACGCTGCCCGCCTCGACGGCGTACCCACGAGCACGCACGTCGACGAGCAGTCGTCGCAGGGCCGATGGTGTCGCCGGCCCACCGCCGACCATGACCGCGGCCGACGGGTAGAGGGCCGTGACCTGCCGGCGGGGGAGGGCGGCGAGCATCGCCAGCCCGCTCGCCGTGAGCGTCGCCGGCAGGCGCACCCCGACGTCGGTGACGAGCGAAGGGCGACGCGGCGCCCGCTCCTCGATGACGTAGAGGACGTCTCGACCCGAGAGCACCGCCAGGTGCGCGTTGTGCGTCGTCGCGTCGACGAGCCGCTCGACCAGCGGCCGGGCCAGCCGCTGGAGCGGGTCCTGGCGCTGGTACCCCGCGCCGAGCTCGTGGACCGCGGCTCCGATGCCGTAGGTGCGCTCCTCGGCGTAGTGCACGACGTAGCCGTGCTCCACGAGGACCGTGAGCAGGTGGTAGGTACTGCTGCGCGGCAGGTCGAGCGCGCGGGCGAGGTGAGCCGCGGGGATGGGTTCGGCGCGGCTGGCCAGGTGGGTCAGTGCGCGCAGCGCGTGGCCCGCGGAGGTGGCATTGGACATGGGGCTCCTGTCTCGTATCCGAGACACTATCCCCTCCATCGGCGCTCCCGGTGACGCCGAAGGGAGTTGCATGGACCCATGAGCACCGACACCACCACCGTCGTCCTCGGCGACCGGCCTCTCACCATCGACGAGGTCGTCGTCGTCGCCCGCCACCACGCCGCCGTCGAGATCAGCGACTCCGCCTGGGAGCGGGTCCGCGCTGCGCGCACCGTCATCGAGGGCCTCGCGGAGGACACCGTCGCCCACTACGGCGTCTCGACCGGCTTCGGCGCCCTGGCGACGACGCACATCCCGCACGACAAGCGCGCCCAGCTGCAGCGCTCGCTCGTGCGCAGCCACGCCGCCGGCGCGGGCCCAGAGGTCGAGGAGGAGGTCGTGCGCGCGCTCATGCTGCTGCGCGTCCAGACCCTCGCGACCGGTCGCACCGGCATCCGCGAGGAGACCCTCCGTCTCTACCTCGCGCTGCTGCAGCACCACATCACCCCGGTCGTCCACGAGTACGGGTCGCTCGGCTGCTCCGGCGACCTCTCCCCGCTCAGCCACTGCGCACTCACCCTCATGGGTGAGGGCCGTGTGCGGATCGACGGCGGCGACGAGGTCGACGCGGCCGAGGCGCTCGACGGCGCCGGTCTGGCCCCCGTCGAGCTCCACGAGAAGGAGGGCTTGGCGCTCATCAACGGCACCGACGGCATGCTCGGCATGCTCTGTCTCGCCGTCCACGACCTGCGGCGCCTGCTCACCACCGCCGACATCGCCACCGCGATGAGCGTCGAGGGGCTGCTCGGGACCGACGACGTCTTCGCCGCAGACCTGCAGGCCCTGCGCCCCCAGCCCGGCCAGGCCCTCTCGGCCGCCAACATGCGCGCCGTCCTCGCCGACAGCCCGATCCGCGACAGCCACCGCGACCCGGCGGCCTGCACGCGCGTCCAAGACGCCTACTCCCTGCGCTGCGCGCCGCAGGTGCACGGCGGGGCGCGCGACACCGTCGAGCACGCCGCGACGATCGCCGGCCACGAGCTCGCCTCGGCCATCGACAACCCCGTCGTCACCCTCGACGGGCGCGTGGAGTCCAACGGCAACTTCCACGGGGCGCCCGTGGCCTACGTCCTCGACTTCCTCGCGATCGTCGCCGCTGACGTCGCGAGCATGAGCGAGCGGCGCACCGACCGCTTCCTCGACGTCAAGCGGTCCAACGGGCTGCCGCCCTTCCTCGCTGATGACCCCGGCACCGACTCCGGCCTGATGATCGCGCAGTACACGGCCGCCGGGATGGTCTCGGAGATGAAGCGCCTGGCCACCCCTGCCAGCGTCGACTCGATCCCGAGCAGCGCCATGCAGGAGGACCACGTGTCGATGGGCTGGGGCGCTGCGCGCAAGCTGCGCCGCAGCGTCGACGCGCTCGCCCGGGTCGTCGCCATCGAGCTGCACACCGCCGCGCGGGGGATCGCGCTGCGGGCCCCCCTTCGTCCGGCACCGGCCACCGCCGCAGTCATCGACGCCCTCGCCGAGCACGGGGAGAGCGGGCCCGGCCCGGACCGCTTCACCTCGCCCGACCTCACCGCCGCCCACCTCGCCGTCGTCGACGGGTCGGTCCTCGCGGCCGCACAGTCCGTCACCGGCCCGCTGAAGTAGAAGGAGCCTGATCACCATGGACGGAGCCCGTCCCGTGCGTGCCCCCCGAGGCACCGAGCTGACCGCCCGCAGCTGGCAGACCGAGGCGCCGCTGCGCATGCTCATGAACAACCTCGACCCCGAGGTCGCCGAGCGCCCTGACGACCTCGTCGTCTACGGCGGCACCGGCCGTGCCGCGCGATCGTGGGAGGCCTTCGACGCGATCGTCGAGACCCTCACCGACCTCGCCGACGACGAGACGCTGCTCGTGCAGTCGGGCAAGCCGGTCGGCGTGCTGCGGACCAACCCGTGGGCGCCGCGCGTGCTCCTCGCCAACTCCAACCTCGTCGGCGACTGGGCCACGTGGCCGGAGTTTCGCAAGCTCGAGGCCGAGGGCCTGATGATGTACGGCCAGATGACCGCCGGGTCGTGGATCTACATCGCGACCCAGGGGATCCTCCAGGGCACCTACGAGACCTTCGCCGCGGTGGGTCGCAAGCGGTTCGGTGGGACGCTCGCCGGCACCCTGACCCTCACCGGCGGCTGCGGCGGCATGGGCGGCGCGCAGCCCCTCGCCGTGACGCTCAACGGCGGCGCCTGCCTCATCGTCGACGTCGACGAGACACGGCTGCGCCGGCGCCAGTCCAAGCGCTACCTCGACGAGGTGGAGACCGACGTCGAGGTCGCCCTCGCCAAGGTCATGGCGGCGAAGGGGGAGCGCCGCGCCCTGTCCGTCGGTCTCGTCGGCAACGCCGCGGAGATCTTCCCCGAGATCCTGCGCCGCCACCGGGCCGGCGAGGTCGAGATCGACGTCGTCACCGACCAGACGAGCGCGCACGACCCGCTGAGCTACCTGCCGGCGGAGGTGGCGCTCGACGAGTGGCAGCGCGAGTCCGAGGCCGACCCGGAGGGCTTCACCAAGAAGTCCCGCGAGTCGATGGCCGCGCAGGTCCAGGCGATGGTCGAGTTCCAGGACGAGGGCGCCGAGGTCTTCGACTACGGCAACAGCATCCGCGACGAGGCCCGGCACGCCGGCTACACGCGGGCCTTCGAGTTCCCCGGCTTCGTCCCGGCGTACATCCGGCCGCTCTTCTGCGAGGGGCTCGGGCCCTTCCGCTGGGTGGCGCTGTCGGGTGACCCGGAGGACATCGCCGTCACCGACGCCGCGCTCAAGGAGCTCTTCCCGGACAACGAGCACCTGCACCGCTGGCTCGACGCCGCCGGCGAGCTCGTCGAGTTCGAGGGCCTGCCCGCGCGCATCTGCTGGCTCGGCTACGGCGAGCGGCACCAGGCGGGCCTGCTCTTCAACGAGCTCGTGCGCGAGGGCAAAGTCAAGGCGCCGATCGTCATCGGCCGCGACCACCTCGACTCCGGCTCCGTCGCCTCGCCCTACCGCGAGACCGAGTCGATGCTCGACGGCTCCGACGCCATCGCCGACTGGCCGCTGCTCAATGCCCTCACCGCGACGAGCTCCGGTGCGACCTGGGTGTCGATCCACCACGGCGGCGGCGTGGGCATCGGCCGCTCGATCCACGCCGGCCAGGTCGGCGTAGCCGACGGCACCGACCTCGCCGCGCAGAAGCTCGACCGGCTGCTCACCAACGACCCCGGCATGGGCGTGCTGCGGCACGTCGACGCGGGCTACTCGCGGGCGGCGGAGGTCGCCGCCGAGCGCGGGGTGCGGGTGCCGATGGAGCCGCTCATCCGGGACGGGCAGGAGGGGTGAGCATGGCTCCCTTCGCGTGGAGCGGGCGCAGCGACGGCGACGGGCTGGCGCACCGGCGCTTCTGGGGCGTCGTGGCCGAGCCCGGGTCCGGCCGACCGGCCGACGCCGCGCTCGTCGGCTTCGCCAGTGACGAAGGGGTGCGCCGCAACCGCGGTCGCGTCGGCGCGGCCGAGGGGCCGGGGGCGATCCGGGCCGCACTCGCCTCCCTCGCCGTCCACGAGGACCTCACGGTCGTCGACCACGGTGACGTCGTCGTCGACGGCGAGGACCTCGAAGGGGGCCATGCTCGGCTCGGCGAGGTGGTCGCTGCAGCGCGCGAGGGCGCGCCAGCGGCTGCCCGCGACGACGCGCCCCTCACCGTCGTCCTCGGCGGCGGTCACGAGACGGCCTACGGCAGCCACCTCGGGCTCGGCCTGCGGCCGGGGCTCGGGGTGCTCAACCTCGACGCGCACTTCGACCTGCGGGAGGCGGACCGGCCGACGTCGGGCACGCCCTTCCGGCAGATCGCGCGCGAGCGGCAGGCGGCGGGGCTGGGCTTCGACTACGCGGTGCTCGGCATCGCGCGCACCGGCAACACGTCGGCACTCTTCGACACCGCCGAAGCGCTCGGCGCGCGGTGGTTGCTCGACGACGACAGCCAGCAGGTCGAGCCGGCCGTGGCCTTCGTCGGCGACGTCCTCGCGGGGGTCGACGAGGTGTACCTGACGATCGACCTCGACGTGCTGCCCGCTGCGGTGGCGCCCGGGGTGAGCGCGCCTGCGGCACTGGGGGTTCCCCCCTTCGTCATCCAGTCGGTGTGCGACGCGGTCGTCGCCAGCGGCAAGCTCGTCCACCTCGACGTCACCGAGCTCAACCCGCGGCTGGACGTCGACCAGCGGACCGCCCGCGTGGCGGCCCGGTTGATCCACCGCGTCATCACCCGCGAGGCCGCGCGCAGGAGGTCGGCATGAGCACGCTCGTCACCAACATCGGTGAGCTCGTCACCTGCGACGGCACGGGCGAAGGGGGCGTCGGCGCCCGCGCCGACCACGCACTCGTCGTCGACGCCGGGCGCATCGCCTGGGTCGGGCCCGCTTCGTCGGCACCCGCCGCGGACGCGGTCATCGACATCGAAGGGCGTTGTGTCACACCGGGTTTCGTGGACAGTCACGCTCACCTCGTCTTCGCGGGGGACCGGTCGACGGAGTTCGCCGCTCGGATGGCGGGCCAGGTCTACGACGGGGGCGGCATCGGGGTGTCGGTCGCTGCGACCCGCGAGGCCGGTGATGACCACCTGCGGGCCGCGCTGGCGGCTCGCCTCGCGGAGATGCGCGCCCAGGGCACGACGACGGTCGAGGTGAAGTCCGGCTACGGCCTCACTGTCGCCGACGAGGAGAGGGCGCTGCGCCTGGCCGCTGAGGTCACCGACGAGGTGACCTATCTCGGGGCGCACGTCGTGCCCGCGGAGATGCGTGATGACCGGGCGGGCTACGTCGAGCTCGTCACCGGCGAGATGCTCGCGGCGTGTGCGCCGCACGCCCGGTGGGTCGACGTGTTTTGCGAGCCGCACTCGCCGCACGCCTTCACCGGGGAGGAGTCGCGCGAGGTGCTCGAGGCCGGCCGTGCGGCGGGGCTCGGGCTGCGGGTCCACGGCAACCAGCTCGGTCACGGGCCCGGTGTGCAGCTTGCCTGCGAGCTCGGCGCCGCGAGCGTCGACCACTGCACGTACCTTTCGTCGGCGGATGTCGACGCGTTGGTCGGCTGTGCAGGCACGACGACGGCGACGCTGCTGCCGGGCGTGGAGTTTTCCACTCGCTCGCCGTGGCCGGACGCGCGGGCGCTGCTCGACGCGGGGGTGTCGATCGCGCTCGCGAGCGACTGCAACCCGGGGACCTGCTACTCGAGCTCGATGCCCTTCGTCATCGCGCTCGCGGTGCGGGAGATGGGACTGACCCCCAGCGAGGCCGTCGTCGCCGCGACCCGCGGCGGAGCCCGCGCGCTGCACCGCGACGACATCGGCCGGATCGAGGTGGGCGCCCGCGCCGACCTCGCCCTGCTGGAGGCGCCCAACCACCTGCACCTGAGCTACCGCGCCGGGGTACCGATCGCCCGGGCGCTGGAGGTCTGAGGGCTTGCGCATTTCACTAGGGAGATACGGAGGGCGGCTGTCATTTCCCTGGGGAAATGCGGACGAAGGGGAGGGGCTCAGCCCCGGTCCCAGAGCGTCACCCAGTCCGGGGCCGGGTCCTCACCGGTCCGCCCGTCGACCGACTCGAGCCCATCGGCCTTCCACCGCAGGGTGGCTCGCTGGCGGTCGAGAGCCGCGACGATCTGCTCCGCGTCGCTGCCGGCGAGCGGCGGCTCCCACGACGGGTCCCGGTCGGGGTCATGGGTGACGTCATGACGCCTCCTCCTGATCCGTGCTGGTCCTGCGACCACGCTCCCACCGGCGCGGCGGCATGTCGACGTCCAGCTCGGGGCGGGCGTCGGGCGACGCGACGGCGTCCAGCAGCTCAGGGGCGGTGAGTGGGCGCGGGGCCACCGAGACCGGCTCGACCTCGGCCAGGCCGTCGGTCGCGAGACCCAGCTCGTGCATGCGGCGGGCACTGACGAGCACCCGGCTCTCGAGCGACCCGACGAGCCGGTTGTAGTCGTCGACGGATCGCTGCAGCGAGCGGCCCATCCGGGTCGCGTGCTCCCCGAGCGTCGCCAGTCGGGCGTACAGCTCGCGGCCGACCGACAGCAGCTCGCGGGCTTCGCTCGTCACCGTGTCCTGCTGCCACGCGAAGGCGACGGTGCGCAGCAGCGCGAGCAGGGTGCTCGGGGAGACGAGCACGACCCGCGCCGCCATGGCCTCCTCGTGCAGGCCGGGCACCCGCGCGAGGGCCGTGGCCAGCGTCGCGTCGGAGGGGACGAAGCACACGACCATCTCGGGCGAGGGGTCGAAGGCCGTCCAGTAGGCCTTGCCCGCCAGGGTGTCGACGTGCGCTCGCAGCGCGGCCGCGTGCCCCTCGAGCAGGCGGTCCCGCTCGCCGGGGTCGATGTCGTCGGCCTGCGCCTGCAGCCAGTGCGACATCGGGGCCTTGGCGTCGATGACGAGGTGCTTGCCCCCCGGCAGGCGCACCACGACGTCGGGGCGCACCGCACGGTCGTCGCGCGCCACGCCCTGGGCCTGCTCCTCGAAGTCCGTGCGCGCGAGCATCCCCGACACCTCGAGCACCCGTCGCAGCTGGACCTCGCCCCACGCCCCGCGCACCGACGAGATGCGCAGGGAGGAGGCGAGCGACGAGGCCTCGTAGCCGACCCGGGTCGTCGTCTGCTCGACGCGGCCCAGCGCTTCGCGCACCGACGCGAACTGGTCGACCCGGTCGCGCTCGAGCTCGTCGACCTTGCGCGAGACCCGCTGCAGCACCTCGCCCATGGGGGCGAGGGCCGCGGCCGTGCGGGAGTCGTCATCGTGGACCGCTGCGATCTCGTCGATCCGCTCGCGCAGCCCGTCGCGCTCTGCTCGCAGGCCGGCCACCTCTGCTCGTCCGGTCAGCCACACGAGCAGACCGCCGACGACGAGGCCGAGGAGCAGTCCCGTGATGAGGGTCGTGATGTCCATGGCCCCAGCCAACCAGCGACCCCCGACAGCCGTGGGACGTCGGCTGCAGCCGATCAGAAGGGCGGCGCGTCCTCCTCGGCCTCGGTGGTCCCCACGGGTGGGGACGAAGGGGAGGCGGGGCTCCCTTCGTCGGGCTCGTTGGTCCCCGCCAGCGGGGACGAACCCTCCGCGTCGACCGCATGCACGGGGTAGGTGAAGGCGACGACACCGCCCGGCGTCACCCATTCGGTCGAGCCGTCCTCGCGCAGGCGGTGGCCCCAGCGGGGGGAGTGCTTGACCTGGTGGTGGTGCCGGCACAGGTCCGACAGGTTGGCCGGGCTGGTCTCGCCGCGCGGCCACGGCGTCGCGTGGTCGACGTCGGCGGACCAGCCGAGCCGTCGCGACTCGACCGGTCGGTCGCAGCCCCACATCCGGCAGGTGCCGT
This sequence comes from Janibacter hoylei PVAS-1, assembly GCF_004025845.1. Lineage (NCBI taxonomy): Bacteria > Bacillati > Actinomycetota > Actinomycetes > Micrococcales > Intrasporangiaceae > Janibacter > Janibacter hoylei. Next base: position 144,194 of record NZ_PIPF01000012.1, on the reverse strand, counting down.
CGCGGGTCGCGACGAAGTCGCGCTGCGCCCGCGGGATCGCATAGCTCGACGTCGACGTCTCGAGCAGGGTGCCGGTCCGCGCGTCGAGCAGCGCGCGTCCGACCCGCGTGTCGAGACGCCCGACGACCGCCGCGACGACGTCCGGCGGCACGAAGCCGACGCCCGGGATCGTCGCCCCCGACACCCACCGGTCGCCGCCACCGACCCGCACCTGGGTCGGTGGCGGCGACGTCCATCCACTCCTGCGCGAGCACACCGACCGTGTCGGCGCCCTCGCCAGCGACGATCCGCAGGTGCTCGTGCACCACCGCCTCGTGGGTGACGCCCTCCTCGAAGAGGCCGGCCACGGGGTCCTCCTCGCCACGGCAGACGGGGCACGTCGGGTCGTCCACCGGCGCGAACGTCAGCCGCGAGACTGCCGACGCGATGATCGGCACCCCGAGCCACACCTCTGCAGTGACCTCGCTGCCGCACAGCACGAGGTCGGCCAGGCCCAGGGCTCGTGCGGTGCCGATCGGGAGGTCCGGCTGCTCGGCGCGCCACCGCTGGCCCGCGGCGTCGACGGCGACCTTGATCGCCGCGGCGATCTCGCTCGGCAGGACCGCCGTGAGCCAGCTCGTGCCGACCGCTCCGGGCTCCGTGCGCACGTCGAGCCTGGTGGCGCGGTTGGCGTCGGCCCGGGCCTGCACGAGGTCCGGCTCGAGCCGCGAGACGAGGCGTCGGCAGGTCTTGGCGATCTCGTGCGGCTCCATCCCGACGACCCGGACCGAGCCGGGCGACCCGCGACGGGCGGCGAGCAGGTGAGCGACGATCGCCGCCGTCGTCTCGGGCGTGGTGTCACGCGTGTGCCGGTGCACCATCTCGAGGGCGCGGCGCCCGATCCGACCCTCGGCGACGAGCGCCGCCAGGGCTGCGAGGTCGGTCGCCGCACGCGACGCCACCGCGCACCGTCGGCTCGCCTCGGTGGGCCCGATACCGGTCGCCACGGCCACCGCGTCGGGCGCCATGTCGGCGACCGTGCCCGCGGGCAGGCGCACGTCCCGGTAGCGGCCGTCCGGGCCGCGCTCCTCGCCCCGGCGCCCGACCTCCGCGACGAGGGCGAGCTCCAGACCGTCGACCGCCCGGCGGACCGCCTCGGTCGCCACGAGACCCCGCTCGAGCTGCCCGTCGTCGAGGTTGGGAGCGTCACGCAGCACCCGGTCGCGGGCCGCCGACACCGCCCCCAGCACCCCGTCGAGCCACCGATCCGGGTCCGGACCCGGATTACCTGGACCCGTCCGCGACCGCACCTCCCCGAGCGTCCCGGTCCCCACCGTCTCCATCTGCACGACCGTCACGTCGTCCCCCTTCGTCATCGTCGACGAGCCATGCCCCATCCTCTCGCCGACCACCGACAACGCTGCGGGCGAAGGGAGGTCGCCCCCGGGTAGCCTCGTGGTCATGACGAGCGACGAGCCCACCGAGGAAGAGGTGAAGGCCGCCGCGACGCGGCCCGACCTCGCGACGGAGGCCGGTCGGCTCGCCTTCATCAAGGTCCTCAACACCCGCCTGCCCAAGAAGCGGCTCATCGCCCAGGGCCTCCTGCGCGACGAGGCCGGCCGGGTTGCCCTGTGCGAGCTGGTCTACAAGCGCGACCAGGATCTGCCCGGCGGCATCGTCGACCCGGGGGAGTCCCCGGCGCACTGCGTGGTGCGCGAGGTCAAGGAGGAGCTCGGTCTCGAGGTCACCGTCCGCGGCATGCTCGCGGTCAACTGGCTGCCGCCCTACCGAGGGTGGGATGACGCGCTGCTGTGCCTCTTCGACCTCGGGACCGTGCCCAGCACCTTCCTCGACGACGCGACCCTGCAGGCCCGCGAGATCAAGGCTGTCCACTGGGTCGACCAGGCGACGGTCGCCGAGCGGGTCGCGCCGTACACCGCGGCGATGATCGCCGAGGCGGTCGCGACCGACACGACGCTCTACCTCGAGAACTCCACGGAACGGGGCGACCCGTGAGTGACCCCCTCCACGACCTGGAACTGCCCCGCCGCCAGCCGACGAACCGGCCCCTCCTGTGGCAGATGTGGGGCCGCGAGACGGCCAAGGACTTCATCCTGCTGCTTGCGGCGCTGCCCGTCGTGTGCACCCTGGTCTACGTGCCGGTCATCGCGACGTCCGGTGGGTCGTGGCCGCGATTGCTCGGACTGCTCGCACTCTTCGTCGCGATCTGGTGGGCCCTGCGGACCGTGCTACGGCGCTGGGTCGCCGCCGGCGACGCCCGTGACGGGACGGACGAGGGCGGGGATCCCCCTTCGCGCGGTTAGACTCCTGTCCCCGTGGCACTCTCCATCGGAATCGTCGGTCTCCCCAACGTCGGCAAGTCGACGATGTTCAACGCACTGACGAAGAACAACGTCCTCGCCGCGAACTACCCCTTCGCGACCATCGAGCCCAATGTCGGCGTCGTCCCGCTGCCGGACTCCCGCCTGACGCGGCTCGCCGAGATCTTCGGCAGCGAGAAGATCCTGCCCGCGACCGTCTCCTTCGTCGACATCGCCGGCATCGTCCGTGGCGCGAGCGAAGGGGAGGGGCTGGGCAACAAGTTCCTCGCCAACATCCGCGAGTCCGACGCGATCTGCCAGGTGGTGCGCGCCTTCGTCGACGACGACGTGACCCACGTCGACGGCAAGATCGACCCCGCCTCCGACATGGAGACGATCAACACCGAGCTCGTCCTCGCCGACCTGCAGACCCTCGAGACCGCGATCCCGCGGATCGAGAAGGAGGTCAAGGGCAAGAAGACCGACAAGGACGTCCTCGACACGGCGCTCGCCGCACGCGGGGTCCTCGAGGCCGGCGACACCCTCTTCGCGAAGGGGGCCGCCGCCGGGGTCGACATGACCATCGCCGCCCAGCTCGGGCTGCTCACGACCAAGCCCTTCCTCTACGTCTTCAACGTCGACGAGGACCAGCTGACCGACACCGACCTGCAGGCGCAGTGGCAGGCACTCGTCGAGCCGGCCGAGGCGATCTTCTTGAACGCCAAGCTCGAGTCCGAGGTCGCCGAGCTCGACGACGAGGACGCCCGCGAGCTGCTCGAGGGCGTCGGCATCGACGAGCCGGGCCTGGACCAGCTGGCGCGCAAGGGATTCAACACCCTCGGCCTGCAGACCTACCTCACCGCCGGCCCCAAGGAGTCGCGCGCGTGGACGATCCACAAGGGCGACACCGCGCCCAAGGCCGCCGGCGTCATCCACACCGACTTCGAGCGCGGCTTCATCAAGGCCGAGGTCGTCTCCTTCGAGGACCTCGACAGGCTCGGCTCGATGGCCGAGGCGAAGGCCGCCGGCAAGGTGCGCATGGAGGGCAAGGACTACGTCATGGCTGATGGCGACGTGGTGGAGTTCCGCTTCAACGTGTAGCGGAAGCTCCGGACAGTTGGCGTTCAGACCACCCGCGGGTAGTCGATCGTCAGCAGAGTGTCGTCGCGGACGTCGCGCAGCACGCTCTCGCTGAGTTCTCCGATGCCGATGCCTCGAGCTCGGGAGGGCACCACATCGTCGTCCCCGGGGCTCCAGGCTCGGAGCACAGCGACACGCGAGACGTTCGCGACGTGGTCCGGCATGTCACGCAACCACCCGAGCCACGCGTCGGTTTCGATCTCACCGTGGACCGGCGCCTCGTTGCGACGCCCGATGAGAGTGTCGCAGTCACACATCCGGCTGGTCAGAGTGAACACCACGGACGAGCCTCGGACACGACCGGAGGCTATGCGCATGGTGGTCTGCACGGGCGGCATGCCCAGCCTGTCCTCAGTGAATCGCTGGAACTTCGAAGTGAAGGCTGCGGCGTTGATCGCCCACAGATTGGTGGCGCACATCCTCCCGAATTTACTTGCTCTCGATATGCGACGGCGAGGCCTATCCGTGACGCCACCCGGTCGAGTTTCGTTTCGACGAGAGTGAGTCCGCCGACGTCGACACCGGCACGATCGAAGATGGCTTTCGCTCGCTCTTCGCGGGGAGCGCGGGCCCGAGTACGCGCTGCACTACCTGCAGCGCGCCAGGTCCTTCATGGCCGCCCTCGCGCGGAGCGGCCGTGGCATGGGCTACACGATCGGCTGATCGCGCCGCGCACGTGCCGCGAAGTACCTCTCGATCCGCTCCTCGTCCCACCGGTGCGCCTCGCGCAGTCCCTCGGCGAGCATCGCGAGGTAGGCCGGTCGGGGAGCGGTGTGCGGGACCGCGTGCATGCCGTGGGGCGCGGTGAAGGTGAGCATCGGCAGCCCTTCGTGCTCGCCGACCCGCACGAGCGTCTCGTAGTGGCCGGGCCCTGCCTGGTGGCGCTCGCCGGGCAGTCCGGTGAGCAGCACCTCCTCGAGCGGGTCGTCCGGGTCGGCTGGCCGGTGCATCTCCTGGTTGGCGACGTCGACGAACTGCCCGATCGTCAGCAGGTAGGCGCGGCCGGCGGTCTCGCCGGGGGAGTCGTGGTCGTAGAAGGCGACCCCGCCACCCCAGGTCCGCGACTCGCCGGCGAAGTACAGGCTCCCCGGCAGGGTCACCGCGTGGTCGGCCGTCGGCATGGTCCGGTCGCGCGCCCCGGCATAGGTCCTCATCGATCCGGGCGGCGTGCCACCGGCGAGGTAGCAGCCGAGACGGCGGCGGGACATGTTGGAGCCATAGCTGACGTACCACAGGTGCGAAGGGAGCATCCCTCCCATTGTCGTCCGCGCACCTCCGGACGGCCACACAGCCCCCGCTTGGGCCGGTCCGCCGAGCCGTCTGCGGCACAATCGAGCGCGTGCCGCACCTGCTCGACATCGGATCCCGGAAGTTCTGGACGATCACCGGGCGATCCGTCGACCTCGATGGCGACGAGAGCTGGCTGGACGGCCCCGTGAGCGGCTCGCCACGGGTGGCCAAGGACTGGCTGGCGGCCGAGGCCGCGCGCCACGGCGGCTCGGTCGTCGATGAGGACCCGCACGCGGGTCTGCTGCCGTCGATGTCGCTGCTCGACGGGCCAGGCTTCGACGCGACCCGGCTGCACCCGGCGGTGCGCGACTTCTACGAGCACACGGCCTCGTGGCAGATGGAGGTCTGGTCGGCCTGGTCCCCGCTCTTCTGGCCCGGTGGCGAGCTCGTCGCCCGGCTGTGGGGGAGGCGGGTGGAGCAGCTGGCTCTGCCGATGCGCCCGCTCGACGTCGCCCACGGCATGGACAGCGTCGTCACCCCGATCCTCGACGGGAGGGGCGACCAGGTCGCGGCCGCGTGGACCCGCGCCCTGCGCGCCACCGGTCGCACGGTCTTCAGCGGGGCCTACTCGACGCGGACGCTCCCGGGGGCCGACCGCCCGAGCGTGCACGTGACCTTCCCGCTCGAGTCGGGCAACCTCCAGGTCTTCCTGCGGCCCTCGGTCCTCGACGGCGGTGGCTTCCTCCTCGAGTCCCCTGGAGGGCGCTTCGGCGAGGACGGCGCCTACGTCGTCGTCCGGGGACGACGCAGCCACGCGGCCAAGGTGCCGCTGCGGGAGACCTTCCACATGTACCGCGACCCGCAGGGGACGCTGCGCACCGACCACGTGCTGCGCATGTGGGACCGTCCCGCCCTTCGCCTGCACTACAAGCTGGAGCCCGCGGCATGATCCACAGCTTCCACCTGGCGCAGGTGCCCGCCCGCGTCGGCGCGGCAGCGCTCATGCGGCCGCCCACCCAGGCGACCGTCCCCGGCCTCCACCACCTCGAGTGCCTCTCCCTCATGCAACTCGGGGCGCCCGTCGTCTCGCCCGAGCGACTCCAGCTGCGACGACTGGCGGTCTTCGCCCAGTGGCGCGACGAGGATGCCCTCGTCCGCTTCCTCGAGCGTGACCCGCTGGGTCAGCGGCTCCACGAAGGCTGGCACGTGCGGCTGGAGTTCGTCCGGCGCTGGTCGACGATCGCGGCCTTCGACGGGCTGCCCGCCCGCACCGGCACCCTCGAGCAGGACGAGCCCGTCGTGGCCGTCACCCTCGCCCGCATGAAGATCCCGGAGATCCCGCGCTTCCTCCACCATGGCCGCCCGGTCGAGCGCCTCGTCCGCGACCACCCGGGGGTGACGCTCGCCGCGGCCGCGCTGCGCCCGCCGCGGACGATCTCGACCTTCTCGATCTGGCGCAGCGTGCGCGAGATGGGCGAGATGGTCCACGGCCGCTCCGAAGTGCCTGAGCCGGACCGGCACTCCGCGGCGATGCGCGAGCGGGAGCGGCGCGACTTCCACCACGAGTTCGCGACCTACCGCTTCCGACCGCTGTCCGAGCACGGTTCGTGGCTGGGGCGGTCGGATCTCGTGCCCTGGTCGGACCCGGCCAGCTCCTCCGCCAGCCCGAGCAGGATCCCGTCGGGCCCTCGCACGTAGCAGAGTCGATAGGCGTCCTCGAAGCGCAAGATCTCGGTGCTCACCATCTCGACGCCCTTGTCCTGCAAGCGATCCGGCGTGGCGTCGAGCTCGTCGACGGCACACATCACCCAGAGGTAGCCGAGCGCGCTGACCGGCGCAGTGCGGTGGTCGGCGACGACCGGTCCTCCACGACGATGCCGACGTTGTCCATCCTCAGGCCCATCACCCCAGCGTGGGGCCGCGTGGGTCGGCGCTCAGTCCCCGTCGGAGAGCATCCGGCGGTGCGCCGCCTGCCGCCGCTCGGCGACCCACCGGTGGTCCCGGACGGCGACCGCAAACTCCGCCACCAGGTCGGCAGCCGTGCTGTCGAGGTGCAGGTTGCGCCGGCCGACAGGTGAGTCCTGCGACCACGGGCGGCTCACGTCGATCCGCCGCGCCAGGTCGTCGAGGTACTCGGCTCCGCTGCACTCGTACCCCTCGACCTCCGCGGGCTCCAGCCGGACGAGGCACGACCCGTCGACCATGCTGCTGTGGACGTACCGCGACTCGAGGTAGAGGTCGTCCCCGCGCCGCGCGAGGAACCACGACCCCGGTCGGTGGTCGACGTAGCGCAGCGCATCCGCGGCGGCGGCGATGCGGGCCGCATCGCCCCACTGCTCCACGGGCGGGATCGCCTCCATCGGTCGCCGCCTGGCCTCGTCGTACATGACGTGGCCGAAGGTGGCCGGCCCGTCCCGATGGAGGGTGAGCGCGCTGATCCGACCGCAGTCGGAGCAGTCGAGCTGGCTCTCGACGCGCTCCATGAGCCCGGAGCGGTGCAGCAGCTGGAGGTCCGCGAGCGGCGCGGGAGAGTACGTGTCGGAGAGCAGGCCGTCGTCCCGCCTGCGGTGCAGGGCAACGACGGTCGCGTCGACGTCGAGCCCGTCACCGGCGGGTGCCCGCACCGGCAGGTCACCGCAGACGGGGCAGGTGTCGTCGTCCGGCTGGCAGGCGCGTCCCGGCTGGTCGAGGGTGACGGCTAACTCGACGAGGTGCCCGGGTTCCGTCCACCGACCGTCGAACCGGCAGCGCACGAAGCCGCCGTCGCGCTCGAAGTACGCGTACCTCCCGCCGAACCTCGGCCTGGCGTCCACGGCCTTCGCGAGGCCGTCCAGCGTCGTTCGTCGACCGGCTCGGCCGAGCCAGTCGCGCAGGTCGATCCCCGTGCGGGCGAAGGGAGTCGGCCGCACGTGGAGCAGCACGGCCACGACCGCGCCGTCGTGCAGCACGATCTCCCCGCCCGAGGCGAAGGTCAGCCGACGCGAGCGGTGAGCGGGCTCGTCGACGAGCCGCTCGTCCGTGGCGACGGGGGTGCCGCCGAACAGGTCGACGAGCTCCCGCACGGTCGGGTGGTCCTCGCTCGCGCCGAGGGTGTCGAGGAGCAGCTGGAGGCGGGTCATCAGTTGAGGATCTCGGTCTGCCGGAGCGTCCCGAGCCGCGCGCGCCAGGCCTGCCTCGCCGCCGGCGTCAGGCGGGTCCAGTCGTCGACCACCGGCACGACGCGAAGGGGGGTCGTCTCGTCCATGGCCTCAGGCTAGGCCCGCCGGTAGCGTCAGGTCATGGACCACCGGACAGTTCCCCGTGCCGCCGCGCTCGCCGCGGCGACAGCCCTGCTGGTCGGCTGCTCGGGGGAGGCGACGGACCGTGGTACCTCCGGGTCCGGCACGACGACGTCGGGTGCACCCCCTTCGTCCTCGTCCGGCAGCGCGCCGCCTGACGTCGTCACCGGCCTCGACGCCCCGTGGTCCATCGTGGTCGACGACGACATGACGCTCGTCAGCGAGCGCGACTCCGGCCGCGTCCTCGAGGTCACCGATGATGACGGCGGCACCCGCGAGGTCGGCACCGTCGAGGGCGTCTCCGCGGGAGGCGAAGGGGGCCTGCTCGGCCTCGCCGTGCACGACGACCACCTCTACACCTACTTCACGAGCGCCGACGACAACCGCGTCGTGCGCCACGAGCTGACCGGCGAGCCGGGCTCGCTCGCTCTCGGCGACGCCGAGACGATCCTCGACGGCATCCCGTCGGCGAGCTTCCACAACGGCGGTCGGATCGCCTTCGGGCCCGACGACATGCTCTACGTGACGACCGGTGACGCCGGCGAGACCGACCGCGCCCAGGACCCCGAGAGCCTCGCCGGCAAGATCCTGCGGCTGACGCCCGAGGGCGAGGTGCCCGAGGACAATCCCTTCGACGACTCGCTCGTCTGGACCCTCGGCCACCGCAACCCGCAGGGCATAGCCTGGGACGACGACGGGACGATGTATGCCAGCGAGTTCGGCCAGGACACGTGGGACGAGCTCAACGTCATCGAGGCCGGCGCCGACTACGGCTGGCCGACCGTCGAGGGCGCCGCCGACGACGGGCGCTTCACCGACCCGGTGCAGCAGTGGGCGACCGACGAGGCGAGCCCGAGTGGCATCGCGATCACCGACGACAGCATCTGGATCGCCAACCTGCGTGGCGAGCGGCTGCGCGAGGTGCCGCTCGACGACCCGAGCACCTCCACCGAGCACCTCGTCGGCGAGCACGGTCGGCTGCGGGACGTGGCGGTGGCACCCGACGGCTCGATGTGGGTGCTCACCAACGCCACCGACGGCCGTGGCGATCCCGGCGACGGCGACGACCGCATCCTGCGCGTCGTGGTCCGATGACGCCCAAGGTCGCTCCCTTCGGCGAGGTGCTGCTCACGTCGAGCGTCGTCACGAAGGCCTGACGCCGCCGTAGCGATGGTGTGCCGTGGCGAGCAGCTCGTAGAGGCGCCGCCGCCCACCGACGTACCCGGCCTCGACGACGTAGCCGCCGGGCCCGAGGAGCCCGTAGCGGGGTGGGCGCCGGCCGGCGGCCAGCATGGCGCGGTCCCGGGCCTCGATCGCTGCCGGGGTCAGCACGTAGGTCACCGACCGCGGGGCGAAGCGGTAGTAGGGGCCGGTCACCCGCTCGTAGCCGACGCGCTCGATGCCGGTCCACGGCACGAACGAGCGGATGACACCGCCGGACTCCGAGGCCAGCCCCTCGCGCGTGACGACGAGCGCCTCGCGGCGGTGCAGCCGCACCGCGATGACCACCGGCAGGAGGGCGCAGCCCACGACGGCGATGACCGAGGCCCAGGTGACGGGGTGCGCGAGCACCACGCCCATCCGGTCGCGGCGCAGCCCGTCGCCCACGGCGAAGACGAGCCAGGCGAGCAGGCCCGCCCCGACGAGCAGAACCAGCACGAGGAGGCCGAGCGCGTAGGCGCGTGAGCGGGCGATGCGGACCTGCCCGCCCGCGTCGAGCACGGCGATCGCCTGGGGCAGGGGTGGCGGGCCGCTCATCGTCCGGTGCGCTCGACGTCGGCCATGAGCACGGCGGGCCAGCGGTCGACCTCGGCGCGGGTGCTCGCCACCTGCAGGGTCGCACGGGGCAGCAGGTCGAGCAGCGCCTCGGCCGTCGACAGCGGGTGCGCGAGGTCGTCGGTCCAGGCGAGGATCGTCGTCGGCAGGTCGATCGAGCGCAGCGACGCGCGCGGTGGCAGGTCGCTGCGGGCTGCTCCGCGGAAGACCCACGGCAGCAGGTCGGTCCGCACGTCGGGCACGGTGTCCGGCGCCCCGGCCGTCGCAGGCGGCGCGGGTGCGGCCGCCTGGGCCCTCAGCAGCAGCTCGACGCCGTGGGTCTCGACCGCCTCCGCGGACCGCTCGTAGTCGTGCGCCCTGGCCGCGCGGGTCTCCCACGCCGTCGGCGGCACCATGAGCGTCAGCCCGCTGAAGCGCTCGGGCTCCAGCAGCGCGGCGTGCAGCAGGGTCGCGCAGCCCATCGACGGTCCGACGCCGTGCACGCGCTCACCGGGGAACCACGCGTCGAGCAGGGCGAGCAGGTCCTGCGCCAGGGTCGGCCAGCGGTAGTCCTCGGCCACCGGGCGCCCTGTCGACCGGCCGTGCCCGCGGGCGTCGTAGCGCAGCAGCCGGGTACCGCTCAGACCGCGGCCGAGATCGAGGTCGAGGACCCGGTCGCGCTCCCGGCTGGAGGTCAGGCCGTGGAGCTGGACGACGGGGTGTCCCCCTTCGTTGCTGTACTCCGTCTGCAGCCGGGCGCCGGGGACGTCGAAGTCCGTCACGGACCACCTCCTCGCCCGGCGCGCGGTCGGCGCCGTGCGGCTACGGTATCCGCCATGAGGCTGTCCAACGTCGCCCACCTGCGACTGCCCTTCGGGCGGCTCCTCGGTTACGACGTCACCGCCCGGCGCACCGGTCGCCCCCTGCCCGTCTCCTTCGACCAGCAGCGTCACGTGAGCGCTGGCGACAGGCCCGGCTCCTGGATGGCGATCTGCTTCACCCTGCCTGCCCCGGTTGCGCGGCAACGACTCTCGGCGGCCTGGCTCGCGGTCGTCGCCCGCCACGGCACCCTGCGGTCGAGCTTCTCCGTCGGCCCCGACGGGCAGCCGCTGCTCGAGGAGATCGAGGTGACGCCGGGGCAGTGGGTGGAGCACCCGATCGCCACCGGGCAGGCGGTCAACGACGCGGTGCGCGACGTCCTCGACGCCTCCTGCACCCCCTTCGCCACGCCCTCCCACCGGCTGTGCGTCCTGGAGACCGCGACCGCTCCGACGATGATCATCGGCGCCGACCACGCGCACGTCGACATGTGGTCGATGCTCGTCGTCATCCGCGACCTGCTCGCGGCCCTCGAGCTGACCGACGGCGACGAGGTGCCCGAGCTCACGCTCGTTCCCCCCTTCGCCGAGCACACGACCGCCCTGCGCCACCGCGACCCGGCGCCCGAGCACGTCCAGCGGCGCTGGGCGGAGGTCCTGGCCGCGAGCGGCGACGTCATGCCTCGCTTCCCGCTGCCCCTCGGCGAGCCGGTGCCGCAGGCCGAGCGGGTCGAAGTCCGTGACGTGCTCGACGTCGACGGCTCGGCGGCGCTCGCCGCCCAGGCACGTGGCGACGGCGTCTCGACCCTGGCCACGGTCGTCGCCTCGATGACGGCGGTGACCCGCAACCTCGCGGACGTGCCTCTCCGCGCGGTCTTCCCGGTACACTCGCGCTACGACGCGACGTGGCACGACTCGGTGGGCTGGTTCATCGCCAACTCCGTCCTCGAGTCCGCGGACCCCGACCCGAGCGCCTGTGCCGACGCTGTGAAGGAGGCGGTGCAGCTCGGCTCGTGGCCGCTCGCCGAGGTCTTCGCCCCGTGGGGCGGCATGCCCGAGGCGCCAGGCATGTTTGCGGTCTCGTGGCTCGACCTGCGGCGCCTGCCGGTGAGGGTCGACGCCGCGGGCCTCGACGCGCAGTACGTCGGCGCGAGCATCCGCTCCGACGGCGTCATGCTGTGGTTCATCATCGACGAGACCGGGCTGCACCTGCGCTGCCGCTACCCCGACACCGACGAGGCCCGGAGACACGTCGGCGGGTGGCTCGATGCCCTGGTGCACGATCTGAGGACCCGGGCCACCGAGTCCGTCGGTGGTGTCCTCGAGCTGGGGGAGCGTCGCTTCCGGGTCCGCCGGGCCGTGCGCGGCGACGTCGCGGCCATCGTCGCGCTGCTCGCCGACGACGAGCTCGGCGCGGCGCGCGAGGGCGACGACATCGCCCACTACGAGCGGGTCTTCGATGCGGTCGACCGCGACAGCGCGCAGTACCTCGCGGTCGTCCGGGACGAGCGCGACCGGGTGGTCGCCACCATGCAGCTGTCGATCATCCTCGGCCTGTCGCGCCGCGGCGCCACCCGACTGCAGGTCGAGGGCGTGCGGGTGGCCTCTGGTGAGAGGTCGGCCGGGCTGGGGACGGCGATGCTCGAGTGGGCCCACGAGCACGGGCGCGCGCACGGCGCGGCCCTGTCCCAAGTGACGACCGACCGGGTACGGACCCGGGCACACGCCTTCTACGAGCACCTGGGCTACGAGGCGAGCCACCTCGGTCTCAAGCGTCCGCTGTGACACGCCCCCTCGTCAGGGCAGGCGACCGCTGCGCATGAGCTGCTCGAGCAGCCGCACCGCGGCGACCGCGGCGGCGTCGGGGACCCGCACCATCCGGTCGATGTCCGCGGCGATGAAGCTCGTCTCGACCCGCTGGCGCCCGACGCCCTCGATGCGCGAGGTCGTGCTGGCGGAGGGACACGGCCGCCACCGCAGTCCGCGTCGACCGGCCGGCAGCGCCGGCCCCTCGGGACGGCCCGCTCGATAGGCTCGCGGTCATGCACCCCATGCGCATCCGGGCCAACCAGGCCATCGCCATCCTCCTCGTCTGCCTCGGCGTCCTCATGCTCGCCGTCGGGATCCTGGCGCAGTCGGCGTCTGCCGCCGTCGGGGTGATCCTCGCGGTGCTCGGCGTCCTGCAGATGATCAACCCGATGGTGCGGCTGGAGCCCCACGAGGCGAGGGTCATCAGCCCGATCGGGATCACGATGCGCCGCTTCCCGCTGCGCGGCCCCCTCGACCTCGTCATCGACGGCAAGAACCTCGTGCACGTGCCGACGGGCAAGCGCGTGACGACCCTGGGCTTCGGCGTGCACCAGCCCGACGTCGAGGCTCTGCGCCACGTCATCCCGACCGCTCAGCGCTGAGGCGAGGGTCGCGGGAATGCCATCCGGCGCGCTCCCCGTTGTACCCACCATGCGCGCCATCACCTACGACCAGTACGGCACCACCGACGAGCTGCACCTGAGCGACCTGCCGGTCCCCAAGGTGGGCCCGAGCGAGGTCCGCATCCGGGTCACCCGGGCCGGGGTCAACCCCGTCGACTGGAAGGCCATGTCCGGCGGTCTCGACCCGATGCTCTCCGCCGACTTCCCGGTCATCCCCGGCTGGGACGTCGCCGGCGTCATCGACGCCGTCGGCCCGGACAGCCCCGAGTTCAGTCCCGGCGACCGGGTTGCCGCCTACGCCCGCAAGCAGGTCCTGTCGGCCGGCACCTTCGCCGAGTACGTCACGGTCCGCGTCGACGACGTGGCAGCCGTCCCCGACGAGGTCACCGACGACGTCGCTGCGGCCCTCCCGCTCGCCGGGCTCACCGCCCTTCGTGTCCTCGAGACGCTGGCCGTGACGAAGGGGGACACCCTCCTGGTCCACGCCGCCTCCGGTGGCGTCGGCTTCGCCGCCGCCCAGCTGGCAATCGCCGCCGGGGCCACGGTCGTCGGCACGGCGTCGACGGCCAACCACGACAAGCTGCGCGACATCGGCGTGACGCCGGTGGAGTACGGCGACGGGCTCGACGAGCGGCTGCGCGACGTGGCGCCAGAGGGCTTCGACGCGGTCGCCGACTTCGTCGGCGGGGTCCTCGACGTCAGCCTCGCGGTGCTGCGCGAGGGCGGTCGCCTCGCCTCGATCACCGACCCGGCCGTCGAGGAGCACGGCGGCCGCTGGGTGTGGGTGCGGCCCGACGGGGCCCGCCTGGCCGACCTGCTCGACGAGGTCGCCGCCGGCCGGTTGATCGTCGACGTCGACCGGAGCTTCCCGCTCGAGGACGTGGCGCAGGCCTTCGCCGCCAGCCAGTCGGGCGACGTGCGTGGCAAGCTCGTCATCGAGGTCGCCGACTAGGGTGCGGCCATGCCGCCGATGACCATCCGCCACAGCCGTCCCATGGCCATCACCTTCGTCGCCCTGGGCGTGCTCATCGCGCTCGTGTCCCTGCTCACCTCGGCGTGGGTCACCGTCGCGGCGGGCGTCGTGCTCACCGCCCTCGGCATCCTCCAGCTCGTCAACCCGATGCTGCGGATCGGGGTGGACGAGGTGCGCATGTGCAACCCGCTCGGCATCACCCTGCGCCGGTTCCCCGTCACCGAGCCGCGCGACCTCGTCCTCGACGGCAGGAACCTGCTCCACGTGCCGACCGGCAAGCGGGTCGCGGCACTCGGCCTCGGCGTGCACCAGCCCGACGTCGACTCGCTGCGGCAGGTCGTCCCCGTCGTGCCGCGTGGCTGACGAGGTCTCCTCCCGGGCCCGCCGCGACCGGCGTCGCCGCCAGTACCTGTCCCTCGGTCTCGGCGAGCTCGCCGCGGCTGCGGTCTTCGTGGGGGTGGCGCTCTGGCACGGCGCGCCCCTCGACACCGGCGGCCGGCTGGCCGTCCTCGGTGCCGTCGGGCCGCTCGCCGTCGTCCTCGTCGCCGCCGGCACCTACTGGCTGCTGGCCCGACGGTGGGTCGGCGTCGGCGTGATGCCCCTCGGGCTCGCCCGCGCGTACCTCGCCCTCGGGGTGCTCGCGGTCATCCTCCTCGCGGCCGGGCTCGCGGCGGTCGTCGCGGGCGCTCCCTCCCTGGCGTGGCTCGTGCTGCTCCTCCTCGTCTGGGCCTTCGGCGTGGTCGAGGTCGTCAACTACGCGCTCCGCCGCCTGGCCTTCCCCGCGCACCGGTGGGTGGCCGGGGTGGCGCAGGGACGCGTGCCTCAGCTGGCCGCCGACGTGCGGGCGGCCCTGGTCGCGCGGTCCTAGGGTGGGTGCCATGGACGAGACCAAGGTCGTCACCGCATCCACCACCATCACCGCACCGCCCGAGGCGATCTTCGAGGAGATCGCCGACCCGGCGCGGCAGCTCGCCTGGGACGGCAACGACAACCTCGCGTCGTCCGCCTCCGGTCAGCGGGCCCGGGCCGTCGGCGACGTCTTCGTCACCACGACGACGCGGGGCAACGACCGCTACAACCACGTCGTCGACTTCGAGGAGGGGCGCCGCATCGCGTGGCGCCCGGCCGCGCAGGGGCAGGCTCCCTTTGGCCACGAGTGGCGGTGGCAGCTCGCCCCGACCGACGACGGTCGGACCCTGGTGACCCACACCTACGACTGGCGCGAGCTGACCGACGCGTCGCGGTACGAGCGGGCCCGCAGCACGACCGAGCGCAACCTGCGCGCCTCCCTCGACCGGCTCGCCGCGCTCTTCGGCTGAGCCCTGCGGGGCGCGTCGGTCAGTGGCCCGCCCCGAGCTCGAGCAGCAGGACGCCGACCATGATCAGTCCGATGCCCGCGAGCATCGGGCGGGTGAGCGGCTCGGCGAAGAGCACCCGTGAGCCGAGCGCGGTGAGCGCCACCCCGGCGGCCGCCCACGTGCCGTAGGCGACGCCGAGCGGCATCCCGTGCGAGAGACTCGCCGAGAGGGCGGCAAAGGCGGTGAGGTAGCCGACGCCGACGAGCCCGTACCACCGTCGGTCCTCGACGGCCGACCTCAACGCGAGGGTGCCGGTCACCTCGGCGCAGACGGCCACCGTGAGCCAGAGCCACCCGGTCACGCGCTCACGTCCTCGACCGGGGCGTGGCGGGTCCCCGTCTCGACGAGCAGCACCCCGGCGATGACGCAGCCGACGCCCAGGCCCATGACGGGGGTGAAGCGCTCGCCGAAGACGACCGTCGACAGGACCGTCGTGAGGGTCACCCCGCACGCCGACCAGATGCCGTAGGCGACGCCCAGGCCCATCCCGCGGCGCAGGACGGCGGCCAGCAGGGTGAAGGAGGCCATGTACCCCGCCACGACGACGACGTAGAGCGCGGGTCGGTCCAGCGCGCCCTTGAGGCTCAGGGTTGCCGCCACCTCGCACAGGATCGCGGCGGCGAGCAGCAGCCAGGTCGTCATGGGAGGACTCTAGGTGCGCTCCGCGGGGACGTCGCCGGCTGACCGCCGGGTCGGCTCGACCTCAGGTGGTCGCGCGCCACCTGACGAGCTCGTGGAAATGGTGTACCGGCCCGGCGCCGGCCCCGATCTCGAGCGACTCCCCGTGACGCAGTGCTTCGGTGAGCCAGCCACGGGCCTCACGAACCGCTGGCCGCCACCCGTCGTGGCGCGGGCGAAGGGCGGCGATCGCCGAGCTCAGCGTGCAGCCGGTACCGTGCGTCGCCGTGGTCGCGACCCGCGGCCCGCGCAGCGCGACCGGTCCGTCGTCGTCGAGCCAGAGGTCGACCGACTCGGGACCGTCGAGGTGGCCGCCCTTGAGCAGCACCCGACGCGCACCGAGCTCGCGCAGCCGCCGGGCCTGCTCGGGCAGGTCAGCCGCGGCGGCGGCCGGTGGCTCGTCGAGCAGGACCCCGGCCTCGGGCACGTTGGGCGTCACGACGTCGGCGCGGGGCAGCAGCGCGCGCACCGCGTCGACCGCGTCTGGCGCGAGCAGCCGCGAGCCCGACGTCGACACCATGACCGGGTCCAGGACGACCGGTGTCGCAGCGAGCGGACCGGTCGTGAGCAGCTCGTGGACCACCTCGACGAGCGGTGCCGACGCGAGCATCCCCACCTTGACCACGTCGATGCGCACGTCGGCGACGAGGGTCTCGAGCTGGGCCCGCACGTGTGCGACCGGCACCTCGTGCACGTCGGTGACGCCGGTCGTCGACTGGGCGGTGAGGGCGGTGATGACGCTCGTGCCGAAGGCACCGAGCGCGCTGAAGGTCTTGAGGTCGGCCTGGATCCCTGCCCCGCCCGACGGGTCCGACCCGGCGATCGTCAGGGCCACCGGCGGTCGGGGGAGCGGGGCGGTCATGCCGCCACCGTAGCCATGTGGTTGTATCGGAGCACCCCCACGGGAGCTCGGGCACGAGCTGAGATCGGACTGACGCCGTCCGGACCGTCTGAACCTGTCCGGATCATGCCGGCGAAGGAAGAGGAGGCGCACTGGTGCGCACCGACGAGCAGACCGAGCTCCACCCCCAGCACCGTCGTGAGGTGCTGACCGACCCCCACGACCCGTCGATCGAGGTGCCGGTGACGGCGATCTCCCTGGCCGACAGCCCCGACGGCAGCACCAACGACGACGTGCACGTCTACCGCACGGCCGGCCCCGGCAGCGACCCCGAGGTCGGGCTGCCCCCGGCGCGGGCGGCGTGGATCACCGCGCGCGGCGACGTCGAGCCCTACGCGGGGCGACCACGCGACCTGCTCGACGACGGACGGTCCGCCGTGCGCCGCGGCGAGGCCTCCCGGGCCTGGCGGGGCGAAGGGAGGGACCCCCTTCGTGCCGTGGAGGGCCGCACCGTCACCCAGCTGCACTACGCACGCCGCGGCGAGATCACGCCGGAGATGCGCTACGTCGCTCTGCGAGAAGGATGCTCGCCCGAGCTCGTCCGCGACGAGGTGGCCGCCGGCCGCGCGATCATCCCGGCCAACGTCAACCACCCCGAGTCCGAGCCGATGGTCATCGGGCGGGCCTTCCTCACGAAGATCAACGCCAACATCGGCAACTCCGCCGTCACCTCCTCCATCGCCGAGGAGGTCGACAAGCTCACCTGGGCCACTCGCTGGGGGGCCGACACCGTCATGGACCTGTCGACCGGCGACGACATCCACACGACCCGTGAGTGGATCATCCGCAACAGCCCCGTGCCCATCGGCACCGTCCCGATCTACCAGGCGCTCGAAAAGGTCGACGGTCGGGCCGAGGACCTCACCTGGGAGGTCTTCAGGGACACCGTCGTCGAGCAGTGCGAGCAGGGCGTCGACTACATGACGATCCACGCCGGGGTGCGGCTCGCCTTCGTCCCGCTCACCGCTGACCGTGTCACCGGCATCGTCTCCCGCGGCGGCTCGATCATGGCCGGCTGGTGTCTGGCCCACCACGAGGAGTCCTTCCTGTACACCCACTTCGACGAGCTGTGCGAGATCTTCGCCCGCTACGACGTCGCCTTCTCGCTCGGCGACGGGCTGCGGCCGGGGTCGGTCGCGGACGCCAACGACGCCGCTCAGCTCGCCGAGCTGCGGGTGCTCGGTGAGCTGACCCTGCGCGCGTGGGAGCACGACGTCCAGGTCATGGTCGAGGGCCCGGGCCACGTGCCCCTGCACCTCGTCAAGGACAACGTCGACCTCGAGCAGGACTGGTGCCACGGCGCGCCCTTCTACACGCTCGGGCCACTCGTCACCGACATCGCGCCCGGCTACGACCACATCACCTCCGCCATCGGCGCCACGGAGATCGCCCGCCATGGCACGGCGATGCTCTGCTACGTCACGCCCAAGGAGCACCTCGGCCTGCCCGACCGCGACGACGTGCGCACCGGCGTCATCACGTACAAGATCGCCGCGCACGCGGCCGACCTGGCCAAGGGGCACCCGAGGGCCCGGGAGCGCGACGATGCCCTGAGCCGGGCCCGATTCGAGTTCCGCTGGCACGACCAGTTCGCCCTCGCCCTCGACCCCGAGACGGCGATGGCCTTCCACGACGAGACCCTCCCCGCCGAGCCGGCGAAGACCGCCCACTTCTGCTCGATGTGCGGGCCGAAGTTCTGCTCCATGCGGATCAGCCAGGACATCCGCGACGCCTACGGGTCGGCCGCCGACCAGCGGGCGATCGCCGAGGCGGGCATGGCGGCCAAGGCGCGCCAGTTCGTCGAGCTCGGCTCGAGCGTCTACGTCCGTGACGAGTCGACCCGATGAGCCTCGTGCCCGACCTGCCACCGGCGGGACGCGCCGCCGTGCGCGCCGGGGTCGTGGGCAACTACGTCGACCAGGTCAACATCTTCCTGCCCGTCGTCGCGCTCGCCCCGGCGCTCGTGACGCTCGCCGGGCCGCACGCCGGCGTCACCTCCGGCGCCCTCGTCGTCGTCGCCACCCTGCTCGGCCGCCCCGTCGGGGCGATGGTCTTCGGGCGGATCGCCGATCGCGTCGGCCGCACCCGCACGACCCAGGTGGCCATCGCCGGCACGGCTGCCTGCTCCCTGCTCATCGCGGCGGTCCCGACCCACGCGAGCGTCGGCGTGCTCGCCATCGGCGCCGTCGTGCTGCTGCGCTTCGTCGGTGGCGTCTTCCTCGCCGGGGAGTACACCTCGGCGATCCCGCTCGCGATGGAGTGGTCACCACCGCGGCGCCGTGGTCTCGTCTCCGGGCTCATCATGTCGATGGCCCCCTGGGCCCAGTCGACGATCGCCTTCGCCACCGCGGCGCTCCTCGCGCTCCTCGGCCCGGCCACCTACGCGGAGTGGGGCTGGCGCCTCTCCTTCGTCGCCGGAGGGCTCGCCAGCCTCGCCCTGCTCGCCTTCTACTCCGCGCGGGTCGCCGACGCGCCCCACGTCGTGCGTCAGCGCGAGCAGGCCGACACCAGGGCGCCCGCCGCGCTCGGTCTCCGGGCCGTCCTCGGTGGCGCCTACGCGGGTGCCTTCTGGCAGATGTTCGGCCTGATGTCGGGGCTGTGGCTCATGACCAACATGGTCGTCATCGCCGCGACCGGCCGCCTGGCCGCTGACCACGGCCTCGACGGCGGCGAGGTCGCGACGGTCATGGGCGTCGCCTCCGTCGCCCAGGCCCTCGTCATGTCGACGACCGGGCACTGGTCGACGGTGCTCGGCCGGCGGCGCTACTTCGTCGGCTGGGGCCTCGCGGCCGCCGTGCTCGCGCCACTGCTCTGGCTGGCGACGATGACCGCAGCCGTCCTCCCCTTCGTCGTGGGGGTGGCCCTGCTCCAGGTCGTCACCGTGTGCGGCTACGGGCCCGTCGGGGCCTACCTGTGCGAGCGCTTCCCCGCGCACGTCCGCTCGACGGGGTACGGCACCGCCTACTCCCTCTCCATCGTCGTCCCGGCCCTGTGGCCGTGGTGGCTGCCCCGGCTCGAGCCGCTCCTCGGGCACGACGGGGCGGTCGTCGCGGTGCTCGTCGTCGGCGGTCTGCTCGTCGCCGGGTGCGGCGCCCTCGGGCCACGCCTGGCCCGGTGCGAGCTCGACGACGACGTCGAGGCGGTCGCCGTCCGATCTGGCACGCTCCTCCGGCCGGGCGTGCCGTCGGGGGCGACGACATGAGCGACCTGCGCGCCGAGGTGACCGCCGCCGTCGCCGCGATGCGGGCCGCCAGCCCGCTCGTCCACGGGGCGACCGGGTCGGTGACCCGGGCGATCGTCGCCGACGGGCTGCTCGCCGTCGGCGCCCGGCCGATGCTCACCGAGACCGTCGACGAGGCGCCGACCCTCGTGACCGTGGCCGACGCCTTCCTCGCCAACCTCGGCTCGCTGAGCTCCGACGGGCGGGCCGGGCTGCTCCCGACGGCCGAGGTGGCGGCCGAGCGCGGCACCCCCTGGGTGCTCGACCCGACCGCCATCGGTCTGGCGCCCGTGCGCACCCCGCTCGCCCTCGAGCTGCTCGCCCTCGGGCCGAGCATCGTGCGCGGTAACGCCTCGGAGGTCCTCGTGCTCGCCGGGGGAGGGCAGCCCGGTCGCGGGGCCGACAGCACCGTCGCCCCGGACGCGGCCGCCGAGGCGGCCCACTCCCTCGCGGCTGCGCACGGGTGCGTCGTCGCCGTCTCCGGGGCGGTCGACCTCGTCACCGACGGGCGCCAGAGCGTCCGGATCGCCTCGGGCGCACCGGTGCTCACGCGGGTGACCGGCACCGGGTGCCTGCTCGGCGCCCTCAGCGCGGCGCACGCCGCCGTGGCGGCCCCCTTCGTCGCGGCGGTGGCGGCGACCGCCTTGCTCACCGTCGCCTCGGAGCGGGTGGGCGGTCT
This sequence comes from Janibacter hoylei PVAS-1, assembly GCF_004025845.1. Taxonomy (NCBI): domain Bacteria; kingdom Bacillati; phylum Actinomycetota; class Actinomycetes; order Micrococcales; family Intrasporangiaceae; genus Janibacter; species Janibacter hoylei. The sequence goes on along the minus strand of NZ_PIPF01000012.1, from coordinate 123,432 downwards.
CGGGCCGGGCAGCTTCCGGGTCGGTCTGCTCGACGCCCTCGACGCGGTGACCCCCACCGAGGTCGGGAGCGGAGTGCGGCTCACGTGATCGACTGGCGCCTCCACCTCGTCACCTCGGGCCACGGGCCGGCCACCGTCCGGGCGGCGGCCGCTGCGGCAGCAGCCGGCGCAGGCATCGTCCAGGTCAGGGCCAAGCACCTGCTCGCGGGCGAGCTGCTCGACCTCGTCCTCTCCGTGGCCGGCGCGGTCGCCGAGGTCGCCCCCACCACCCGGGTCATCGTCAACGACCGCGCCGACGTCGCCCATGCGGCGCGTCGACGCGGTGCCCCCGTGCACGGGGTCCACCTCGGGCAGGCCGACCTGCCGACTGCGGACGCTCGGGCCCTGCTCGGGCCCGATGCCCTCGTCGGCCTGACCGCCGGCACCCTCGAGCACGTCCGGGCCGCCGAGGCGCGCGTCGGTGCGGATCGGCCCGACTACCTCGGGTGCGGCCCCTACCGCCCCACCCCGACGAAGAGCGCGGGTCGCCCCCCGGTGGGTCTTGCGGGGTACCCCCTTCGCGCTGCTGCCACTGACCTGCCGGTCGTCGCTATCGGTGACGTGACGGTCGCGGACGTGCCGGCCCTGTCCCTCACCGGCATCGCCGGCGTCGCCGTCGTCCGCGAGATCATGGGCGCCCACGACCCGGGCGCCGCGGCGGCCGCCTGCCTCAGCGCGTGGGCGAGCTGACGCCGATCTCGTCGTCCACGAGCACCGGGCGGGCGACCCGCAGGCCGGCGAGGGTGATGCCGACACCCGTCGTCATGAGCAGCAGGAGCACGACGGTCCAGCCGCCGGTCAGCTCGTGCAGGAGGCCGACGGCGAAGGGGCCGATCCCTGCGAGCAGGTAGCCGACCGGCTGGACGAATCCAGACAGCTGGGCCGTCACGTGGGGGTTGTGGGTGCGGGCCGCGATGAGGGCGATGGCGGTGGGGAAGGCGAAGCCCGACAGGCCGAGCAGGACCGCCCACAGCCACGGCACGGTCGCCGGGGCGAGGAGCAGGCCGAGGTAGCCGGCGACGGCGAGCGTCCCGAAGCCGATCATCCACGCGGACAGGTCACGGCTGCGGTCGATGACGGTCGGCATGAGCAGCCCGCCGAAGATGCCGAGCGCGGCGAGCACCGAGGTGAGCAGGCCGGCGGTGGCGCCCGACAGCCCCGCGTCGCGGTAGATCTGCGGCAGCCAGCCGAACTGCACGTAGGCATTGGTCGACTGCACGCCGAAGAGCACGGTGAGCGCGATCGCGGTGGGGGAGTGCCAGATCCGCGACGTCGGGGTCTCGCCCGCGGCGCGGCGGTGGACCCGGTCGCGCAGGGCGATAACGACCCACGGGACGAGGGCGAGCAGGGCGACGAGCCCCCACATGCCGAGGGCGCCGCGCCACTGGCCGGGGGCGACGTCGGCGACGGGGGCGGCGAGCAGCGGGCCGAGGGTGCCGCCGACCGTCAGCCCCATCGAGTAGATCGTCATGAGCCGCACCCCACCGTCGGTGGAGTGCGCCTTGATCCACGCGGGGACGAGGACGTTGCCCAGCCCCATGCCGGCGAGCCCGATCGCGGTGAGCACGAGGAAGACGCCGGAGGAGTCGGTGAACACGCGGGCCAGCAGTGTGACGACGACCGCGGCGACACCGAGCGCGATCCCCGCGGAGACCCCGACGCGTCGGGCCAGCGCGACGGCACCGCCACCGGCGACGGCGAAGGCGAAGCCCGGCAGCGCGGTCACCACACCGGCGAGGGTCGGGCCGATCTCGAGGGCCGCACGCACCTCCGCCAGGAGCGGACCGATGGAGGTCGCCCCGGGGCGCAGGTTGATCGAGATGAGGGCCACGCCGAGGAGAGCGAGCCCGGGTCCGAAGGGGGGAGTCCGTCGCGTCGTCTCGTGGCTCGTCACCCCAGCGGTCTATCACGCGGGCCCGGTCTGCCTAGGATCGGTCCGTGCCCGACGAGACCCCGACCACGAGCGTGCCGAGCTGGGACGACTACTTCCTCGGCATCGCCACGGCTGTCGCCGCCCGCGCCAAGTGCACCCGCCGCCGCGTCGGTGCCGTGCTGACGATCGACCACCGGATCATCGCGACCGGCTACAACGGCGCCGCCCCGGGCGAGGCCGACTGCCTCGAGGGAGCCTGCCCCAGGGGGCAGCTCGACTACGACGCCGTGCCGGGCCTCGGCGACTACGACCGCCCGGGGACGCCCGGCTTCTGCATCGCGATCCACGCGGAGGTCAACGCGCTCCTGTTTTCCACCCGGGACACCAAGGGCGCGACGGCCTACATCACCGACCCGCCCTGCCCGGGGTGCCGCAAGGCCCTCGCCGCGGCCGGCATCGTGCGGGCGGTCTGGCCCGGCGGGAGCCACGACCGGCCCGGTCTGACGGACTGGCGCTGACCCCCCCTTCACGCGGTGGGGGTTCGTGGGGACAATGGGGCATGAGCACCGACGCCAGCACCCACGACACCCCGACACCCTCCGGCGCCGTGGTGGCTGCCCTCGACGGCAGCCACCGGGACGCCGCAGTCATCGACTGGGCCGCGGCCGAGGCCGCGGCGCTCTCCGCGCCGCTCCACCTCGTCCACGCCGTCGACCTCGGCACCCCGCTGTCCGCCTACGGTGAGCTGCTGACCAGCCCCGAGATCGTGGACCGGGTCGAGCAGGAGTCGACGCGCGTCGTCGTCGACGCCAGGGCGCACGTCGAGTCGACCCACCCCGGCCTCCCCGTGTCGACGGCGCTGCCGACGGGCTCGCCGTCGGGGGCCCTCATGGCGAGCGCCCAGGGCGCGCGGGTCCTCGTCGTCGGGTCCGCCCGCAAAAATCGTGCCGAGCGGATCGTGCTCGGCACGACGTCGATGAGCGTCGTCGCCCACGCCCCCTGCCCCGTCGTGCTCGTGCCCGACAATGCCAGCACGAAGGGCGACGGGCGCGTCGTCGTCGGCATCGACGGCAGCGAGCACAGCCGCCTGGCCTTCGACCACGCCCTCGACGCGGCCGCCCTGCGGGGGCGCACCGTGACGACGGTGACATCGTGGAACGTCGAGGTGGAGGGTGGCGTCGTCGTCACCGAGCCGGGGACCCCCGAGTGGGAGGCCGTCGACAGCCGCTACCGCCGGATGGCCGAGTCGACGATCGAGGCGGCCCGCAGGGCCCACCCCGAGATCGAGGTGACGGTCGAGGTGCGCCACGGTCGCGCCGCGGACTCGCTCGTCGAGGTCGCCGAGGGGGCCGACCTGCTCCTCGTCGGCTCGCGCGGCCGGGGCGGGTTCCGCGGGATGCTCCTCGGGTCCGTCACGCAGCGGGTGCTGGCGCTCGCGACCTGCCCCGTGGCGGTGCTCCACCGGCAGTGAGGCTCAGCGGCCGTGCCGCGCCACCCAGTCGGTGATCGCCGCCGCGCCCTCGGGCGTGTCCTGGGGTCGGTGACCGGCGCCGGGCAGCGGGAGGTGGGTCGCGCCCTGGGCCTCGAGGGCCGCGGCGACCTCCGCGTACATCGGTGAGCCGTCCCCGGTGATGACGAGGGTCGGGACGAGGCGCGGGGTATCGGCCCGCAGCGAGATCTCCCACGGCGCCGGCGTCGCCCGGATTCGGGCGGCCACCGCGTCGCACGTGCCGTCGTCGACCTCCGGGTCAGGGGCGCCCATGCCGGCGGCGAAGCGTCGGAAGAACTCTCGCCCGTCGACGCTCGGGTCGTCGGCGACGGCGAAGACCTGGGCCATGGCGCTGATGTGCCGCTCGACCCCACGACCACCGCGGGCGACGTCGTAACAGGCGGGCTCGATGAGGACCAGGCTGCGCAGCCGGTCCGGTCGGCGCTGCGCGGCGAGCATCGCGGTGACCGCGCCGTAGGAGTGGCCGACGAGGTGGCCGCGCCCCTCGAGGGCGTCGATGGCCCGGTCGGCGTCGCGCTCGGGCTGGTCGGCCGGGCAGGTGCGCTCGAGGAAGACGTGCTCGGGAGCGCCTGCCTCCGCGAGCAGCGGCCAGGCGCTCGGCCCGCTGCGGCCCCGCCCGTGGATGAAGACGACGCGGGCGGACGGTGCGTTGATCAGACCCATGTCAGCCCCGCGCCCGCAGCCGACCCCCCGGCAGGGCCGGGGCGGGCAGGGCGGCCGGCTGCCCGTCGGGGAAGGGTCCGAAGCGCTCCTCGCCCTCGACCGGCTCCCGGCCGATCTCGGCCATCCAGCGGTCGCGGGCGGCGACGACGTCGTCGTGGCTGCGGCCGATGAAGTTCCACCACATGACGATCTGCTCGCCGAGGGGCTCACCGCCGATGAGGACGAGGCGGGCTCCACGTGCCGAGCGCAGCGTGAAGCTGCGGCGTCCGGTCGGGAGGTAGCCGAGCTCTCCCGCCTCGAGCGCGGTGCCGTCGACGGTGACGTCGCCTTCGTCGAGCAGGAGGGCGTGCTCGTGGCCCGCCGGGACCTCGACGAGGGTCTCGGCGTCGGCGTCGAGGAGGATCTCCGCGCCGGTGATCGGGGTGTGGGTCCGCACGGGGGAGCGGACACCGAGCAGCTCGCCGAGGAAGACGCGGGCGACGCCGCCGGGGACGTACATGGGCTCGGGCACGTGGTGGACGAAGGAGGGCTCCTCGTCGCGCGCGCTCGACGGCAGCGCGAACCACAGCTGCACGCCGTGGAGCACGCTCGTCGCCGGGGTGGAGAACTCCGAGTGGCTCACGCCGCGGCCCGCGGTCATGAGGTTGAGCTCACCGGGTCGGACCATCGCGTGCGCACCCGTGGAGTCACGGTGCTCGATCTCCCCGGTGAAGAGCCACGACACCGTCGCGAGCGCGGTGTGGGGGTGGCGGGGCACGGCCATGCCGCCGGTGGCGGCGACGTCGTCCGGGCCGTAGTGGTCGAGGAAGCACCAGGCGCCGACGAGGCTGCGCTGCCGGGAGGGGAGGGTGCGCCGCACGGTCATCGCGCGCGGCCCGCCGAGCGGCACCTCACGCGGCGCCAGGAGCTGTACGTCGTCCATCGCGCTCACGCTACCCGCCCCGGTGGACACGGGTGGCCCCGCTGCTGAAGGCTGGCCACGTGAGCGACGAGACGCACGCCCCGGAGGAGCCCCGCGGGCTGCTGGAGGAGTTGGCCGCCGCGAAGGGGGTCGACGCCCACTGGTGGGACTGGCGCGGTGAGCACCGTCGGGTCCCGGGCAGCGCGCTGCGGGCGGTGCTGGAGGCGATGGGCGAGGACGTCACGGACGACGCGGCGACGGCGACCGCGCTCGAGCGGGTCCGCACCGCCCCGTGGCGACGCACGCTGCCCCCGACCGTCGTCCAGCGCGAGGGGGACCCCCTTCGCCTCCTCGTCCACGTCCCGCACGGCAGCGCCGTCACGGTCCACGTCCAGCTCGAAGGGGGTGGACGTCGCGACCTCGTGCAGGTCGAGCACGTCGTCGACCCCCGGGAGGTCGACGGGGTCCTCGTGGGCGAGGCGGCCTTCGAGCTGCCGGCCGACCTCCCGCTCGGGTGGCACGAGCTCCTCGCCCGGCCGGAGGTGCCGCTCGTCGAGGGGACGGAGCAGGCGACCCTCGTCACCGTCCCGCAGCGACTGGAGCTGCCCGCGGTCCTGCGCGAGGCGCCGCGCGCCGGCCTGATGACGCAGCTGTACCAGGTGCGCAGTGCCGGCAGCCAGGGCATCGGCGACCTCGGCGACCTCGTGGCGCTCGGTGAGTGGACGGCACGGGAGCACGACGCGCACTTCGTCTTGGTCAACCCGATGCACGCGGCCGAGCCGGTGCCACCGATGGAGCCCTCGCCGTACCTCCCGACGTCACGCCGCTTCGTCGACCCGATCTACATCGACCTGCGCCGGCTGCCCGGCCTCGACCTGTTGCCGGCGCCCGTGCGCGAGGAGGTCGAGACGCTCGCCGACCGGGCGGCCCGGCTCAACGCGGCCGACACCATCGACCGGGACGCGGCGTGGGCGCTCAAGGGGGCGGCGCTGCGCCTCGCCTACCGTCACCTCGGGCCACGCCAGGCCGACGAGGTGGCCCGCCTCCATGCGCGTGAGGGGCAGGCGCTCGTCGACTTCGCCACGTGGTGCAGCCTGGCTGCCGAGCACGGCTCGCTGTGGGAGAGCGAGTGGCCCGAGGAGCTGCACACCCCGACCTCGCCCGCCGTCGAGGCGCACCGCTTTGCCCACCGCGGGGAGATCTCCTTCGTCGTGTGGGTCCAGTGGGTCGTGCGCAGCCAGCTGACCGAGGCCCAGCAGCGGCTGCGTGACGCGGGCATGGGCATCGGGCTGGTGGCCGACCTCGCCGTCGGCATTCACCCCGAGGGGGCCGACGCCTGGTCTCTCGGTGATGCCCTCGCCCGCGGGGTCGACGTCGGCGCCCCGCCCGACCAGTTCAACCAGCTCGGGCAGAACTGGTCCCAGCCGCCGTGGCGGCCGGACCGTCTCGCCGAGCTGGGCTATGCCCCCTTCCGCGACATGCTCCGTGGGGTGCTCGCCGGTGCCGGCGGCCTGCGGATCGACCACGTCATCGGGCTCTTCCGGCTGTGGTGGGTGCCGGAGGGGCACACCCCCGGGGACGGGGCCTACGTGCGCTACGACCACGAGGCCCTCGTCGGCATACTTGCCCTGGAGGCGCAGCGCGCCGGCGCCGTCGTCATCGGCGAGGACCTCGGTGTCGTCGAGCCGTGGGTGCGGGACCACCTCGTCGAGCGGGGGATCCTCGGCACGAGCGTCGTGTGGTTCGAGTGGGGTGCCGACGGGCGCCCGCTGCCGCCGGAGGACTACCGAGAGCTGTGCCTGGCGACGGTGACCACCCACGACCTGCCGCCGAGCGCGGGCTACCTCGCCCTCGAGCACGTCGACCTGCGCGAGCGGCTCGGGCTGCTGACCCGACCCGTCGACGAGGAGCGGGCTGCGGAGGCGGCGAGCGTGCAGGCCGTGCGCGAGGCCCTCGCCGAGCGGGGGCTGCTCGAGACCGCCGATGCCGAGGTGGCCGACGTCGTCGCGGCACTGCACCGCTGGCTCGAGCTGACCCCGGCCCGGTTGCGCGGCATCGCCCTGACCGACCTCGTCGGCGACGTCCGAGCGATCAACCAGCCGGGCACCGACGAGGAGTACCCCAACTGGCGGCTGCCGCTCGCCGGACCGGACCGTCGGCCGCTGAGCCTCGAGGACGTCGTGGCAGGTCCTGCGCGCGGGTGACCGGGCAGGCACAGGACCACCCCGGATTGTCGGGATCCGTGGCTCCAGCCGCAAGGTTTCCCGGCCGTGAGGGTTAACCCTGCATCTCCTGCGAGGGGTGCCGGGGTGGTCACCGAAGAGTCACAGTTGTGTCTCACAGCACACGGGGTCGTGGTCAACCGCCGCAGGGTGGTTTTTGATGGCTCGTGCAGTCGCGGACCGCGCTGCACCCAGGGGTGGACCCGGACGATCGGGAAAGCCGTTAGACCCGCCTTTCCCGGCGGCTTGACGTAGGAGGACCTCCATGCGAGTGAAGTCTCGCGCGATGGCAATCGCCAGCATCTCCGCGGCCGCGCTTCTCGCGACCGCGTGCGGTGGCAGCAGCGACGACGACAGCGGCTCGGGCGGCGGCCCGGGTGGCGAGATCGTCTCCGGTGGCTGCAACCCGGAGAACCCGCTCGTCGCGGGCAACACCGCTGAGACCTGTGGTGGTGACGTCCTCGACGTCCTGACCGCCAAGCTGGTCCACTACAACCCCGAGACGGCCGAGCCCGAGAACGACATCGCGGAGTCGATCGAGACCGAGGACAACAAGACGTTCACGGTCAAGATCAAGAAGGGCTACAAGTTCCACGACGGCACCGAGGTCAAGGCGAAGAACTTCGTCGACGCCTGGAACTACACCGCCTTCGGCCCCAACGGCCAGCAGGGTGGCTACTTCTTCGAGCCGGTCGAGGGCTACGACGAGGTCTCCGACCCGAAGTCCAAGGTCAAGGAGCTCTCCGGCCTCGAGGTCGTCGACGACCACACCTTCACCATCAAGACCACCGAGCCGGTCTCCAACCTGCCGCTGCGTCTGGGCTACACGGCCTTCGCTCCCCAGCCCGACTCCTTCTTCGACGACCCGGAGGCCTTCGGCAAGAAGCCCGTCGCCGCCGGCCCGTACAAGTTCGACTCCTGGGACGAGAACTCGTCGATCGTCGTCAGCAAGTTCGACGACTACGCCGGTGAGTTCGGCGGCCAGGCCGACAAGATCACCTTCAAGATCTTCCAGGACGCCGACGCCGAGTACACCGCGCTGCAGGCCGGCGAGGTCGACGTCGTCCGTCAGATCCCGGCGAGCGCGCTCGTCGACGACAAGTTCAAGGACGACCTCGGTGAGGGCCGGTACCTGGAGAAGGAGAACTCCACCCTCCAGTTCATCGGCATGAACTACCACGTCGACACCAAGCTGAAGAACGTCAAGGTCCGCCAGGCCATCTCGATGGCCATCGACCGGCCGACGATCGTCAAGCAGATCTTCAACGGCGCGATGACCCCGGCCACCGGCTGGGTCTCCCCGATCGTCGACGGCTACAAGGAGGGCGCCTGCGGTGAGTACTGCGAGTACAACCCGACCAAGGCCAAGCAGCTCCTCGAGGAGGGCGGCGGCTACGACGGCAAGCTGACCCTCACCTACAACGGTGACGGCGGCCACAAGGAGTGGACCGAGGCGGTCTGCAACTCGGTCAACAAGGCCATCGGCATCGACTGCGTCGCCACCCCGGCGGTCGACTTCAAGACCATGCTGACGCAGCTCGGCAACGACGAGCTCAAGGGCATGTTCCGCATGGGCTGGGTCATGGACTACCCGTCCATCGAGAACTACCTCGCCCCGATCTACGGCAAGGGCGCTGGCTCGAACTACTACGCCTACGACAACGCGGACTTCCAGAAGAAGATGCGCGAGGCCGGTGCGGCGGAGACCCCCGAGGAGGCCAACAAGCTGTACCAGGAGGCCGAGGGGATGATCGCCAAGGAGTTCACCACCATCCCCACGTGGTACGGCAAGACGATCATCGGTTGGTCGGAGAAGGTCGACAACGTCCAGGCGACCCCCTTCGGCAACCCGGACCTGGCGGCCATCACCGTCAAGGAGTGACCCAGCCCCACGGCTGACTCAGCACGACCCCGGCCGGCCATCACCTTCGCGATGGCCGGCCGGTGGCGTGCACTCCCGCCAATGGTCTGCGGCGGGGTCGCACACAGTGAGTTACCCTCTCCCGGCACCCCGGGCCTGAGGTGCGTACCAGTTCCATGAGGAGGTGCACGTGGGCAAGTACATCGTTCGACGATTGCTCCAGATGATCCCGGTGATCATCCTTTCCACGTTCCTGATCTACGCCATGGTCTTCGCCATGCCGGGTGACCCCACGGCCGGCAAGTGTGGCGAGCGGCCCTGCCCGGCTGCCTATGTCGAGAAGTTCAACGAGAAGTACCACCTGAACGACCCGTTGATCGTCCAGTACGGCTACTACGCCAAGAACGTCGTCCAGGGCGACCTGGGTGAGAACCAGTACGGCATCCCCGTGGCCAAGGAGCTCGGTGAGCGCTTCCAGGTGACCGCCAAGCTGGCCGTCATGGCGCTGGTCTTCGAGGGCGTCATCGGCATCATCGCGGGTGTCCTCGCGGGACTGCGCAAGGGGGGCTTCATCGACAACCTCGTGCTCGTCAGCACCCTCTTCGTCATCTCGGTCCCGATCTTCGTCATCGGCTTCGCCGCCCGCTACTTCCTCGGCCTCAAGTGGGAGATCTTCCCCGCGCTCGCCTCGGGCAAGGATCCGGACTTCGTCGCCCTGATCATGCCGGCGATGGTGCTCGGGTCGACCTCGTTGGCGTACATCGCCCGCCTCATGCGGACCAACATCTCCGAAAACATCCGCTCCGACTACGTGCGCACCGCCAAGGCCAAGGGGCTGAGTCGGGGGCGCATCGTCGGCGTGCACACCCTGCGCAACTCGATGATCCCCGTCGTCACCTTCATGGGCTACGACTTCGGCGCCCTCCTCGGCGGCGCGATCGTCACCGAGGGCATCTTCAACGTCAGCGGCGTCGGCGGGTACATCTTCACCGGGATCCGCAACCGTGACGGGATCGCGGTCGTCGGGGCGGTGACAACGCTCGTCATCGTCTACCTCCTGATGAACCTGCTCGTCGACCTCCTCTACGGCGCACTCGACCCGAGGATCAGCAATGACTGACAAGACCACGGCGCAGGACGCCGCCCCGGAGCCGGGCCAGGACGAGGCCGGCGCCACGACCACCCGGACGGCCGTGATCGCCGAGGCGGCCGAGGGCCCCTCACGCTCGCTGACCGCGGACGCCTTCGTCTCGCTGCGTCGCAACCCGCTCTTTTGGATCTCGAGCCTGCTCATCCTCATGTTCCTGCTGATGGCCATCTGGCCGTCGCTCTTCACGACCTACGACCTGAGGTTCAACGACCTGAGCAAGGCCCGCCAGTCGCCGAGCGGGGAGCACTGGTTCGGCACCGACGTGCAGGGCCAGGACATCTACACCCGCGTCGTCTACGGCGCCCGCGCCTCGATCCTCGTCGGCGTGCTCGCGACCTTCGGTGTGCTCGTCCTCGGCTCCTTCCTCGGCCTGCTCGCCGGGTACGTGGGCGGCCTGGTCGACACCCTGATCAGCCGCCTCGGCGACATCTTCTTCGCCATCCCCCTGCTGCTCTCGGGCATCATCTTCCTGTCCTCGCTGCGCGACACCGAGGAGATCTGGGGGATCCCGATCCAGGGCTACTTCGGCGTGGTCATCCAGGTCGTGCTCGTCTTCGTCCTCTTCGGCTGGCCGAGCCTCATGCGCCTCATGCGCAGCTCGGTCATCCAGGTCAAGCCCAACGACTACGTGCAGGCCGCCCGGGCGCTCGGCGCCTCGCCGATGCGGATCATCCGCCGGCACGTGCTGCCCAATGCCATGGCCCCGGCCATCGTCGTCACGACGATCAACCTCGGCTCGTACATCGCGGCGGAGGCGACGCTGTCCTTCCTCGGCATCGGCCTGCGGCCGCCGACCGTGTCGTGGGGCGTCATGATCAACGACGGGCTGACTCCCCTTCGGGCGTCGCCGCACATCCTCTTCTTCCCGGCCCTCTTCCTCAGCATCACGGTCCTGGCCTTCATCATGCTCGGCGACGCCGTGCGTGATGCCTTCGACCCGAAGAGCCGCTGAGAGCAAGGTGAGTAGTCACATGAGCACTGAGACGACACAGTCGACGGGCGAGCACCTGCTCGAGGTCGACGACCTGTACGTCGAGTTCCACACCCGGGAGGGCGTGGCCAAGGCGATCAACGGCGTCAACTTCAGCCTCGACGAGGGCGAGACGCTTGCCATCCTCGGCGAGTCGGGGTCGGGCAAGTCGGTGACCGCGCAGGCGATCATGGGCATCCTCGACATGCCCCCGGCGGTCATCCCGGGCGGTCGCATCCTCTACAAGGGCAACGACCTGCTGACGATGCCGGAGGACCACCGGCGCCACCTGCGTGGCCCGGAGATCTCGATGGTCTTCCAGGACGCGCTGAGCTCGCTGAACCCGGTCTTCCCGGTCGGGTGGCAGATCGGTGAGATGTTCCGCGTGCACCAGGGCATGAACAGGTCCGATGCCTACGCGCAGGCGGTCCGCCTCATGGAGCGGGTCAACATCCCCGCGGCCAAGGAGCGGGTCAAGGCCTACCCCCACCAGTTCTCCGGGGGCATGCGCCAGCGGATCATGATCGCGATGGCCATCGCGCTCAACCCCAAGGTCCTCATCGCGGACGAGCCGACCACGGCTCTCGACGTGACGGTGCAGGCCCAGATCATGGCCCTCCTGCAGGAGCTGCAGGAGGAGTTCAACATGGGTCTGATCCTCATCACCCACGACCTGGGTGTCGTCGCCGACGTCGCCGACCGGATCGCGGTCATGTACGCCGGGCGGATCGTCGAGCGGGCCGAGGTGGGCGACATCTACGCTCGGCCCGCCCACCCGTACACCCGGGGTCTGCTCGAGTCGATCCCGCGTCTGGACCAGAAGGGGCAGACCCTCTCGGCCATCGGCGGTCTGCCGCCGAACCTCACCCGGATCCCCTCCGGCTGCGCCTTCCACCCCCGGTGCGTCATGGCGCAGGACATCTGCTCGACGCAGCGGCCCGAGCTGCTCGACGTCGGCCCGCAGCGCCAGTCGGCCTGCCACTTCAGCGAGGAGGTGCTCGATGTCTGAGGTGATCCTCAAGGCACAGGGCCTGAAGAAGCACTACCCGATCAAGGGTGGCGTGCTCCGTACGACCGTCGGCCACGTCAAGGCCGTCGACGGTGTCGACTTCGAGCTGTACAAGGGCGAGACGCTCGGCATCGTCGGTGAGTCCGGGTGCGGCAAGTCGACCCTGGGTCGGCTGCTCATGCGGCTCGAGGAGCCGACCGAGGGCACCGTCGACTTCGACGGCGTCGACATGTACGCGCAGTCCGGCGCCGACATGCGCCGCCTGCGGCGTGACATCCAGATCGTCTTCCAGGACCCCTACACCTCGCTCAACCCGCGGCGCACCGTCGGCGAGATCGTCGGTGAGCCGCTGGAGATCCACTCCGACGTCGTGCCCAAGGGCGGTCGTCGGGCGCGGGTGCAGGAGCTGCTCGAGCTCGTCGGGCTCAACCCCGAGCACATCAACCGGTACCCGCACCAGTTCTCCGGTGGTCAGCGTCAGCGCATCGGCATCGCCCGGGGCATCGCGCTCAACCCCAAGGTGCTCATCTGCGACGAGCCGGTCTCCGCGCTCGACGTCTCCGTGCAGGCGCAGGTCATCAACCTCATGGAAAAGCTGCAGGACGAGCTCGGTCTGTCCTACATCTTCATCGCCCACGACCTGTCGGTCGTGCGCCACATCTCCGACCGGGTCGGGGTCATGTACCTCGGCCGCATGGTCGAGATCGGCGACGAGGACGACATCTACTCGCGCCCGACGCACCCGTACACGCAGGCCCTCCTGTCGGCGGTGCCCGTGCCGGACCCGACGCTGCGGGGCAAGCGGGAGCAGATCGTCCTCCAGGGCGATGTGCCCTCGCCGGCCAACCCGCCGGCGGGCTGCCACTTCCACACCCGCTGCTGGAAGGCGCAGGACATCTGCCGCACCGAGACGCCGCTGCTCGAGCTGCGCACCGACGGCTCGGGGGAGCACCCCTCGCGCTGCCACTTCGCCGAGCCGCGCGTCATCGTCGACACCCAGGTCGTCACCGAGGAGCACGGTCTCTTCGCCGGGCAGGGTCTCGTCGACCGCACCGACGCCGTGGCCGCCGGACAGGCCGGCGCGGTCGAGGGTGGCGCCTCGGCGGACACCTCGACGGCCGGAGCCTGACCGACGTACGACGAAGGGGGGTGCCCACCAGCTGGTGGGCGCCCCCCCTTCGTCATGCGCGGGCTGCGACGGACGTCAGGCGAAGGGGAGGTCCCCCGTCAGACGCTCGGCCTCGGCGTCCGCGGCGAGCTCGGCCCCGGTCTCGTCGATCTGTGCCGTGACGGCGTGCGGCTGGAGCTCGCCCAACTCGATCTGCTCGGCCCAGTGGCAGGCGACCTTGTGCCCGTCACCGGCGCCGCCGATCTGCACGACCCGCAGCTCCGGTCGCTCGGTGTCGCAGCGCGTCTCCTGACGCCACGGGCAGCGGGTGTGGAATCGGCACCCGCTCGGCGGGTTGGCGGGCGAGGGCAGGTCCCCGCTGAGCAGGATCTGCTCGCGCGAGTCCTCGACGACGGGGTCGGGGACCGGGACCGCGGACAGCAGCGCACGCGTGTAGGGGTGCAGGGGAGTGGCGTAGAGGTCGTCGGCCGGGGCCTCCTCGACGATGCCGCCGAGGTACATGACGCCGACCCGGTCGGAGATGTGCCGCACGACCGACAGGTCGTGGGCGATGACCAGGTAGGTCAGCTCGTACTCCTCCTGCAGGTCGGACATGAGGTTGATGACCTGGGCCTGCACGGAGACGTCGAGCGCGGAGACCGGCTCGTCGGCGACGATCAGCTCGGGGTTGACGCTGAGCGCCCGGGCGATGCCGATGCGCTGGCGCTGGCCGCCGGAGAACTCGTGGGGGTACTTCTTCAGGGCCGCGGGCGGCAGACCGACGTCGCTGAGCAGCTGGCGCAGCCGGGGCTGGGCCTCCTTGGCGTCCTTGACGATGCCGTGGGCGCGCATGCCCTCGACGAGCAGCGCCTCGACGCTCTGCCTCGGGTCGAGGCTGCCCATCGGGTCCTGGAAGACCATCTGCAGGTCCTTGCGCCGACGACGCAGCGCCTCGCCCGAGAGCGTGGAGATCGGCTCGCCGTCGAAGGTCACCGTGCCGTCGGTCGGCGGCTCGAGGTGGAGGATCGCCCGGCCGAGCGTCGACTTGCCGCAGCCTGACTCCCCGACGAGGCCGTAGGTCTCGCCGCGGCGGATCTGCAGGTCGACGCCGTCGACCGCGTGGACGTGGCCGACGACCTTGTCGAAGATGATCCCCTTGGTGATGGGGAAGTGGACCTTGATGCCCCGGACGTCGACGAGCACGTCGTCGGTGGTGAGCGGCGCCTCGGCAGGGGTGGTGTCGGTGGTCATCGGGCCTCCTGGGTCGTGGCGTCCTCGGCGGGTGACGGCGTGCCGGACGTCGGGTGGAAGCACCGCAGCGCGCGGCCACCTCCCGCCACGGACAGGTCAGGGGTGGACTCGCGGCACTCGGAGGTCGCGTTGGCGCACCTGGGCGCGAAGGCGCACGCGCTCGTCCACGGCAGGTTGTCGGAGACGGAGCCGGGCACGGGGTTGAGCCGGCCGCCCCGCTCGCCGTCGAGGCTGGGGACGCTCGCGAGCAAGCCCGAGGTGTAGGGGTGGCGCGGCTCGGCGAAGAGGTCGTGACGGTCGGCGCGCTCGACGAGGCGCCCGCCGTAGAGGACGTTGATCTCGTCGCACAGCCCGGCGACGACGCCGAGGTCGTGGGTGATCATGATGAGCGCCGTCCCGGTTTCCTCGACGAGCTCGCGCAGCAGCGCGAGGATCTGCGCCTGGATCGTCACGTCGAGGGCGGTCGTCGGCTCGTCGGCGATGAGCAGACGCGGCTCGCAGGCCAGGGCCATGGCGATGAGCGCGCGCTGGCGCATGCCGCCGGAGAGCTGGTGCGGGTAGTCCTTGAGGCGGCGGTCGGGGTCGGGGATGCCGACCTTGCGCAGCATCTCCCGGGCGTGGGGCATCGCCTCCTTCTTGGACATGCCCTTGTGCCGCTCGAGGACCTCGGTGACCTGCCGCCCGATGGGCACGACCGGGTTGAGGGAGGACAGGGGGTCCTGGAAGATCATGCTGATGTCCTTGCCCCGCTTGCCGCGCATCTCCTTGTCGGAGAGCGAGAGCAGGTCCTCGCCGCCGTAGGTGACGGTGCCGGACACCTGGTTGCCGCGGGCCGGGAGCAGCCCCATGATCGCCAGCGAGGTCACCGACTTGCCGCAGCCGGACTCGCCGACGAGGCCGACGGTCTGGCCGGGCCGCACGTCGAAGCTCAGACCGTCGACGGCGCGGAAGGGGGTGCCGTGCTTGATCCCGAAGGTCACCGACAGGTCGCGTACGGACAGCAGCGGCTCGGGCCGGCGGGAGGTGGGGGACGTGGTCATGCGGGTCACCTGCGGCTCTTGGGGTCGAGGGCCTCTCGCAGCGACTCACCCATGAGGGTGAAGCCGAGCGCGACGACGATGATGCACGCCGCCGGGTAGAAGGCCAGGTGGGGGTCGTCGTAGATGTAGCGCTGCGCCTGGCCGAGCATCTGGCCCCACTCGGGCGAGCTGTCGTCCGGGTTGCCGAGGCCGAGGAAGGACAGCGCGGCCGCGTCGATGATCGACGTCGCGAGCACCAGTGTGGCCTGCACGATGACCGGGCCGAGCGAGTTGGGCAGCATGTGCCGCAGCACGATGGCCGACCGCTTGACGCCGAGGGCGCGCGCGGCGAGGACGTGGTCCTTGCTTCGCTGGGCGAGCATCGAGCCGCGCAGGAGTCGGGCGAAGATCGGGATCTGCACGATCGCGACGGCGATGATGACCGTCCACTGGCTGGGGTTGGTCGCGAGCGCCGAGATCGAGACGGCGAGCAGCAGCGAGGGGATGGAGAGCATGACGTCGACGAGGCGCATGATCACCGAGTCGACCCATCCGCCGAAGGCGCCGGCGATGGTGCCGAGCACCAGGCCACCGGCGAGGCCGATGAGGGTGGCGCAGACGCCGACGAAGAGGGTCTGCTGGCTGCCCACGAGCAGGCGTGAGAGCAGGTCGCGCCCCTTGTCGTCGCCGCCGAGGGGGTGACCGGGCTGCGGGTCGGGGATCGGGTTGGTCTGCTGGGAGATCTGGTCCTTGAGGATCCACGAGGCCGGGTCGTGGGGCGCCAGCACGGGGGCGAGGATCGCGAGCAGCACGAAGAGCGTCGTGATGCCGAGGCCGATGAGGAAGATCGGGTTGCGGCGCAGACGGGCCCACGCGGAGGCCACGAGCCCGACGCCACCGGTGTCCTCGATGGTGCCGGCCTCGTCGACGGTCGCCGTCGCGGTGCCGCTCGTGGCCGCGAGCTCGTCGATGCGCTCCTTGCGGCGCGCGCCCAGCCCGCGGCGGGGGGTCTTGTCGGGGTCGGAGGGGCTCATCGGGTCCTCACTCGGGGGTCGACGACGGCGTAGAGGATGTCCACGAGGAGGTTGACCAGCACGTAGGTCAGGGCGGCCACGAAGACGAGCAGCTGCAGGACCGGGTAGTCCCGCTCGGAGAAGGCGATCTTCAGGGCCTCCCCGATGCCACCGAAGTTGAAGACGGTCTCGGTGAGCACGGCGCCGGCCAGGAGCGCGCCGACCTGCAGGCCCACCGCGGTGATGACGGGCAGCAGGGCATTGCGCATGACGTGCCGGCCCCGGACGACGCGGTGGCTCAGGCCCTTGGCCTGGGCCGTGCGGACGAAGTCCTCGTCGAGGACCTCGAGCACCGAGGCGCGGGTGATGCGGAAGATCATGGCGAAGGGGATCGAGGCCAGGGCAATGCCGGGAAGGATCAGGTGCTTGAGTGCATCCCAGGAGGCGTCCCACTCGCGGGTCAGCAGCCCGTCGAGGACGAAGAAGCCGGTGACCCGCGTGGCGTCGACCTCCTGCCGACCCGAGACCGGCAGCCAGCCGAGCTCGATCGCGAAGACGTACTTGAGCAGGAAGGCGAGGAAGAAGACGGGGACCGCAACGCCGATGAGCGAGCCGACGATGGAGAGGTTGTCGAGCAGGCTCGCGCGCTTGCGGGCGGCGAGGTAGCCGAGCGGGATGGCCAGCACGAGGGCGATCGTCAGGGCGACGATGCTCAGCTCGATGGTCGCCGGCAGGCGCGTCATGAGGATCTCGGTGGACTGCGTGCCCGGCTGCACGGCGGTCGAGACGCCGAAGTCCCCCTGGACGGCGCGGGAGAGGAACTTGCCGTACTGCACCCACAGGGGCTGGTCGAGGCCGAAGGCCTCGGTGAGGGCCGCCCGCGACTCGGGGGTGGCCCGCTCGCCGAGCATCGCCGACACGACACCGCCGGGCAGCGCGCGCAGCCAGGCGAAGAGCAGGACGGAGAGGATGAAGAGGACGACGACCAGCTGCAGCAGTCGGCGGATGATGAACTTCAGCACGTATGCGCTCCTGACGTGGATCGCGGACCGGGGCCGCCCCGACCGAGTGGTCGAGGCGGCCCCGTCACGAGGTCACCTGCGGGCGGGACTCACTTGCCGCCCACGGAGACGGTGGAGAACTTCTCCGCCGTCAGCGGGGAGGTGACGAGTCCGTCGACGTCCTCACTGACCACGAGGGCCGGCGGGGAGTGCGACACCGGCACGCCGGGCACGTACTCCTCGGCGATCTTCTTGTTGATCTCCTCGTACTTCGTGGCGCGCTCCTCCTCGTCGACCGTGGCGTCGGCCTCCTTGAGCTCCTTGGCGAGCTCGTTGCCGTAGCCGCCGGCGACGGAGTGGAAGTCGTTCTGCTTCGCGTTGCCGAAGAAGGTGCCGATGAAGTTGTCGGCGGAGTCGTAGTCACCGGTCCAGCCGAGCAGCCAGGCGTCGTACTTGCCGGCGTCGACGTTGTCGAGGTAGCCACCGTTCCACGGCTTCGTCGTGACCTCGACCTTGATGCCGGCCTCCTCGAGGTCGTTCTTGATCGCCTCGTGGAGCTTCTGCGGGTTGGGCATGTAGGGGCGGGAGACCTCGCTCGGGTAGGCGAACTGGAGGGTCATGCCCTCCGCGCCGGCCTCCTTGAGCAGGCTCTTGGCCTTGGCGACGTCGTGCGCGTAGGGCTTGAGGTCCTTGTTGTAGCCGCTGACCGTCTCGGGCATGAACTGCGACGCGGCGGTCGCGCCCTCGGGCAGCTGCGACTTGACCAGGCCCTCACGGTCGATGGCGTAGTTGATCGCCTGACGGACCTTGACGTCCTTGAGCTTGGGGTTGGCCTCGGGGTTGAGCCCGATGTAGAAGATGTTGAAGGGGTCGCGGATCTCGACCTTGTTGCCCGAGTCCTCCAGCCCCTTCCAGTCCACCGGGTTGGGCAGGTCGTAGCCGTCGATGCTGTTGGCCTCGAGCTCCTGCCGGCGGGTCGACTCGTCGGGGATGATCTTGAAGGTGATCTGGGCGTTCTTCGCCTTCTCACCCCAGTAGTCGTCGTTGCGCTTGATCGTGACCGTCTTGTTGGCCTTGTCGTAGTTGTCGAAGACGTACGGGCCGGTGCCGACGGGCTTCTCCGAGTTCTCCGGGTAGACGAAGCCCTCACCCTGGGTCTTGACGTCGTTGGCCTTGCCCTCCTCGAGCGCCTTCGGCGACTGGATGGCGAAGGAGGAGAGGGAGAGCATCGCGGGGAACTTCGAGGTCGCCGACTTGACCTTCAGGACCACCGTCTTGGCGTCGGAGGCCTCGCAGCCGTCGTAGAGGGCGTCGTCTCCGAAGCCGCCCATCGCGGTGCTCCAGTACTCGGCCGGGCCGGACTGGGCCGCTTCGTTCTGGTCGGCCATCCGCTCGAAGTTGGCGCAGACGGCGTCGGCGTCGAGGGCCTCGCCGTCGGAGAACTTCACGCCCTCGCGGAGGGTGAAGGTCCAGGTCTTGCCGTCCTCGGAGGGCTCCCAGGACTCGGCCAGGCCGGGGCCGAGCTCGGCGCTGCCGGGCTTGACCTCGACGAGGCCCTCGAAGATCTGGCGGGTGATGCGGAAGGTCTCGCCGTCGGTGGCGTAGAAGGGGTCGAAGACCTCGGGAGCGCCCGCGGCGCCGAAGGTGAAGGTCCCCCCGGTGTCACCCCCGGAGCCCGAGTCGTCCCGGTCGCTCTGCGCGCAGGCACTCAGGGTCAGTGCGGTCGCGGCGAGAGCGGCCAGCGGGGCTGCTTTCCTCATCGACATGTGTTCCTCGCTTGGTCGGGCCGGCCCCGGCGAGGCTGCCGGGGTGGGTCGCCCACCGGCGCGATGGTGATCCACCGCACACAGGGGTTGGCGGGCAATCTAGTCGCAACGTGCGGTCAGGGGCCGCTTGGACGAGGACCTTTATCGGAGTGAGACCGGTGTGGCCGCAGGTCCTCCGGGCCGACGCGGCTCCCGCAGCATTTGGGGCTTGGCCCCGCGGGCTGAGATGATCGCGACCATGCCCTTGATCTCCCGCAGCGACATCCGCAATGTCGCCATCGTCGCCCACGTCGACCACGGCAAGACCACGCTCGTAGACCAGATGCTCTGGCAGGGGGGTGCCTTCGGCGAGCACGACCACGTCGACGAGCGGGCGATGGACTCCGGTGACCTCGAGCGCGAGAAGGGCATCACCATCCTCGCCAAGAACACGGCGATCCACTACAACGGCCCGTCGGCCGCGGCGCACGGTGCCCCCGACGGCGTGACGATCAACATCATCGACACCCCCGGCCACGCCGACTTCGGTGGTGAGGTCGAGCGCGGCCTGTCGATGGTCGACGGTGTCGTCCTCCTCGTCGACGCCTCCGAGGGACCGCTGCCGCAGACCCGCTTCGTCCTGCGCAAGGCGCTCGCGGCGAAGATGCCGGTCATCCTCGCGATCAACAAGGTCGACCGTCCCGACAGCCGCATCGCGGAGGTCGTCGACGAGGCCTACGAGCTCTTCATGGACCTCGACGCGGACGAGGACCAGATCGAGTTCCCCATCGTCTACACCTCCGGCAAGGCCGGTGCGGCGAGCCTGACCCGCCCCGAGGACGGCACCCTGCCGGACAACGACGACCTCGAGCCGCTCTTCAAGACGATCATGGAGACGATCCCGGCCCCGTCCTACGAGGACGACGCCCCGCTCCAGGCGCACGTCACCAACCTCGACTCGAGCAACTTCCTCGGCCGCCTCGCCCTCCTGCGGGTCTTCAACGGCGAGCTGCGCAAGGGGCAGCAGGTCACGTGGTGCCGCCACGACGGGTCGACCGAGAAGGTCAAGATCACCGAGCTGCTCATCACCGAGGGCCTCGAGCGCAAGCCGCTCGACCAGGGCGCCGCGCGCCCCGGCGACATCATCGCCATCGCCGGCATCCCGGAGATCATGATCGGCGACACGATCGCCGACGCGGACAACCCGATCCCGCTGCCGGTCATCACCGTCGACGAGCCGGCGATCTCGCTGACGCTCGGCACCAACACCTCCCCGCTCGTGGGCCGTGGCCCGACGAAGGGGACCAAGGTCACCGCCCGCATGGTCAAGGATCGTCTCGACAAGGAACTCATCGGCAACGTGTCGCTGCGGGTGCTCCCGACCGAGCGTCCCGACGCCTGGGAGGTCCAGGGCCGTGGCGAGCTGGCGCTCGCGATCCTCGTCGAGCAGATGCGTCGTGAGGGCTTCGAGCTGACCGTCGGCAAGCCGCAGGTCGTCACCAAGGAGATCGACGGCAAGGTCCACGAGCCCGTCGAGCGCCTGACGATCGACACCCCCGAGGAGTACCTCGGCGCGATCACCCAGGTCCTCGCGGCGCGCAAGGGCCGCATGGAGCAGATGACCAACCACGGCACCGGGTGGATCCGCATGGAGTTCCTCGTGCCCTCGCGCGGCCTCATCGGCTTCCGGACCGAGTTCCTCACCGAGACCCGCGGCGCCGGCATCGCGCACCACATCTTCGAGGGCTACGAGCCGTGGTTCGGCGCGATCACCACCCGCGTCTCCGGCTCGCTCGTCGCGGACCGCTCCGGCCCGGTGACCTCCTACGCGATGGTCAACCTGCAGGAGCGCGGCTCGCTCTTCACCGAGCCGGGCACCGAGGTCTACGAGGGCATGATCGTCGGCGAGAACTCGCGCGCCGACGACATGGACGTCAACATCACGAAGGAGAAGAAGCTGACGAACGTGCGCGCGTCGTCGGCCGACAACTTCGAAAAGGTCGTGCCGCCGCGCAAGCTGAGCCTCGAGCAGTCGCTCGAGTTCTGCCGCGAGGACGAGTGCGTCGAGGTCACCCCGGACGCGATCCGCATCCGCAAGGTCGAGCTCGACGCCAACCTGCGCGCTCGTGCGGCCTCCAAGGCTCGCAACTCCTGAGAGGGGAGCGCCGATGCGGCGCATCAGTCGAGGTCTCATCTGCGGTGTCGGCGCACTCGCCCTGGTGGCGGGTGCGTCGGCCTGCACCGACGACTCCGAGGGCGGCGCGTCCGGCTCCGGGTCGTCCGGCTCGGGTCGGGTCAGCGGCCCGGAGAGCCGGCTGACGGTGCTCTCGACGGGCCCCGTCCAGGCCTGGGACCCGCAGCGGATCACCCAGCGCCAGGTCGCCGGCTTCGCGTCGCGCACGTGGATGCGCACCCTCACCGCATACCAGCCCGAGGTCAACCTCGCGGCGCAGCGCAAGCTGCGGGGCGACCTGGCCACGACCCCCGGCGTCGCGAGCGACGGGGGCCGCACGTGGACCTTCACGCTGCGTGAGGGCATCCGCTGGCAGGACGGATCGGCCATCACCTGCGCGGACGTGCGCTACGGCGTGGCCCGATCCTTCGACCCGCGGGTCCCGTCGAGCGGGTACGCCCTCACCTACCTCGACATCCCGAAGAAGAAGGACGGCACCTCCGCCTACCCCGGCCCGCTGGCGAAGGGAGGGACCTCCAAGGCCTCCCGGGCCCTCCTCGAGGACGCCGTGGAGTGCACCGACAAGGAGACCGTCGTCTTCCACCTCGACCAGCCGGTCGGCAACTTCGACGAGGTCGTCTCGCTGCCCGAGTTCGCGCCGTACAAGCAGTCGCGCGAGGGTGACGACGCCGCGTACGAGGCCTTCTCGTCGGGCCCCTACAAGCTCTCCGACGCGTGGACCCCGAGCAAGGGCGGCACCTGGGTGCGCAATGCGGAGTGGGACGAGGACTCCGACCCCCTGCGCTCGGCCGGGCCCAGGAGCATCCTGCACCGCGAGGGCGTCGAGCCCAAGGACGCCCTCGAGACGATCGTCTCGGGGGAGGACGGCGCCCGCACGCTGACCCTCGACCCGATGCCCACCGTGCTCGGTCCGGTGCTGGACGAGGCCGGCGACACGGCCCAGAGCGTCGAGGTCGACGGGCAGCTCGTCGACTACCTCGCCGTCAACACGCGCAGTGCGCCGATGAAGAGCACGGCGGTGCGCCGCGCCCTCGCCACCGCCACCGACCGGCAGGCCTACAACGAGGCCCGCGGCGCCGGCGCGGGCACGCCGACGTGGTCGCTGCTCGGTGCCGGTCTGCCGTCGGCGCACCCGAGTGTCAGCGACCACGGGCCGTCCGGCGACACGGCCAAGGCACGCCGCCAGCTCGAGGCGGCGAAGGTCGACGAGCCGGTGAAGATCACCGTGGCCTACCGCGGCGGGGGCACGATGGACGCGGCGATGCAGGGCCTCGAGAAGGGCTGGGAGGAGGCCGGCTTCGAGGTCACCCTCACCGCCCTCGGCGACGACTACTTCACCCGGGTCGAGCAGCGCTCGGTCGCCGCGAAGTACGACGTCGTGTGGGCCAACTGGGGCCCCGACTACCCGGCGGCCGTGACGGTCCTGCCCGCCCTCTTCGATGACCGCGTCAACCTCAGCGGCGACTCGGTCGGCCGTGACTACGGCATGTTTGCCGACGACGACGTCAACGAGGCGATGGACAGCGCGGCCCGCGTGCGCGACCGCGAGTCCCGCGCCAAGCGGTGGGCCGCCATCGACACCGGCCTGCTCGAGGACGCGGTGTACGTCCCCCTTCGTCAGAGTCGCCTGACGTACGTGGCCGGCTCCGAGGTGAGCTCGCTCGTCGGCAACCCCGTCTACGGCGGGGTGCCCGAGATGGGCGTCATCGGGGTCTCGCGATGACGGCGGCCGCACCCGTGGTCGTCGAAGGGAGGCCCGCTCGCCTCCTCTTCGTCCACGCCCACCCCGACGACGAGCTGCTGGCCACGGGCGTGGCCATCGCCCACCACGTCGCCGCCGGCGACGAGGTCCACGTGCTCACCTGCACCCTCGGGGAGCAGGGCGAGGTCATCCCGGCCGAGCTGGCCCACCTGGCGGCCGATCGCGAGGACACCCTCGGGGCCTTCCGTCGCGACGAGCTGCGGGGCGCGATGGCCACGGCTGGCGTGCGCAGCAGCACCGTGCTCGGCGAGGGCCCCGACCGCCTGTCGCGGTGGCGCGACTCGGGCATGGCGGGCACGCCGAGCGCGGCGGACCCGCGCTGCTGGGTGCGCTCCGACGACGCCGAGGCGATCGCCGCCGTCACCGCCGTCGTCACCGCCGTCGACCCTGACCTCGTCATCACCTACGACGCGCAGGGCGGCTACGCCCACCCCGACCACATCCGCACCCACGAGGTGACCCGCCGTGCCGTGGCCGGCCTGCCCGAGGACGGTCGACCGGCCCTCTTCGGCACCTTCACCCCACGCTCGTGGGCCCGGGAGGACCGCGAGGTCCTGGCCGTGACCGACGAGGTGCGCGGGCTCGGGTGGGCCCTGCCCACGGGCGACTTCCCCCCTTCGGTCGTGGACGACGCGGTCGTCACCCACGCCGTCGTCGACGCGAGCGCCGTGGAGCGGCAGACCGCGGCGCTGCGGCACCACCGCACCCAGGTCACGCTCGGACCCCGCGACACCTACGCCCTGTCCAACGACATCGCCGCCCGGCTGTCCGGGCGGGAGGGCTATGCCCGCCTCGACCCGGCGACCGGCGAGCCGGTGCCCGCCACGGTCGCGGGGGCGCGCCCGCCGCTGGTGGCCCGCCGATGAGCGGGGTGACCCCGACGAGCCTGCGGCACGCGATGGCCCACTTCGCCACCGGGGTGACGGTCGTGACGACGCTCGAGGACGGGCACGACCACGCGATGACCGCCAACTCGGTCACCTCCGTCTCGCTCGAGCCGCCGCTCGTGCTCGTGTGCGTCCGCAACGACAGCGGGTGGCACGACGCCGTGCTCTCGTCCGGGGTCTGGGGGGTCTCGATCATGCCGACGGCGGGCCGGCCGGCCGCCACTTGGCTGAGCACCGGGGGGCGTCCCCTGCAGGGGCAGCTCTCGCGCGTCCCGCACCACCGCGGTGAGCTCGGGGTCGCGCTCGTCGACGACGCGCTGGCCACGCTCGAGTGCCGCACGCACGCCCTGCACGAGGCCGGCGACCACACGATCGTCGTCGGCGAGGTCGTGTCGAGCAGCGCCGATGCCCGCAGAGATGATCCACTGATCTACTACCGCAGCCGCTACACGACCACGAGGTGACGAGATGACCGACCACGACAGCTGGACCGAGGACGAGGTCCTCGATCGTCCACGCCGCGGGCGCACCCTCCTGGCCGTGGCCTTCGTGCTCATGGTGCTCGCCGGCCTGTACGCCGCGGCGGCGCTGTACTTCGGCGACAAGGTGCCTGCAGACACCCGCATCGGCGGGGTGGCCATCGGCGGCAAGACCCCGTCGGAGGCGCAGCAGGCTCTCGAGGACGAGCTCTCCGACGAGGAGGCGCGGCCGGTCACCGTGACGGTGGACGGCAAGGAGGTCGAGCTGGAGCCCGCGGACGCCGGGCTGTCCTACGACTACGCGGGCTCCGTCGACGGGCTGACCGGCTTCAGCCTCAACCCCGTCGACCTGTGGCACCACGTGCGCGGTGGTGTCGAGCGTGACGTCGAGGTGGCCGTCGACGAGCAGGCGCTCGCCGACGCAGTCGACGCCAAGACGTCGATGCTCGACAAGGAGCCGGTCGAGGGCAAGGTGACCCTCGAGGGCGCGACGGTGAAGAAGACCGCCTCCAAGCCCGGGCTGAGCGTTGACCGTGACGCGGTGGTCGAGTCCATCGCGGATGAGTGGCCCGCCGAGCGCTCCTTCGACGCACCCACCACGGAGCCGGCGCCCCAGCTCACCCAGGCCGAGATCGACCGCTTCGCCAAGGACGACCTCGAGCCCCTCGTCGCCGGTCCGGTGACCGTGACGACGACCGACCCGCAGGGCGAAGGGGAGGACAAGACCATCTCCTTCACCGTGCCGGCCGACCAGCTCGCCGGTGCCGTCTCGATCAAGGACGACAAGGGCAGGCTCTCGGCGAGCGTCGACGAGGCCAAGGTCGCCAAGGCGACCCTGTCGGCCGGCTCGTCGTCGGGTCTCTTCCGCGAGGCCAAGGACGCCGGGGTGGTCCACCGCGGCGGCTCCGACTTCGACGTCACCCCCTCGAGCACCGGACTGGCGCTCAAGGAGGACGGCCTGGGCGCCAAGGTCGTCGAGGCGATGAAGAAGAAGGGCGACGAGCGCAAGGTCGCCGCCGACTCGCAGGAGTCACAGCCGGAGCTGACGACCGCCGAGGCGAAGAAGACCCTCCCGCAGGAGGAGCTGTCGACCTTCACGACCTACCTGCCGGACGCGGGTGGCGTGCGGACCAACAACATCAAGATCGCGGCCCGCCAGCTCGACGGTGCCTACGTCGCGCCGGGCGAGACCTTTTCGCTCAACCAGCAGCTCGGGCAGCGCACCGCGGCCAAGGGCTACCAGAAGGCCGGCGTCATCAGCGGTGGTCGGCTGACCAACGACTACGGCGGCGGCATCTCGCAGCTGTCGACGACGCTCTTCAACGCTGTCTTCTTCTCCGGGGCCAAGATCGAGGAGTTCCACCCGCACTCCTTCTACATCTCCCGCTACCCGGAGGGGCGCGAGGCGACGATCTCGTGGCCCGACGTCGACAACCGCTTCACCAACGACACCGGCGCCGGCATCCTCATCTCGGCCTCGGTGAGCGGCAACGAGGTCACCGTGACCTTCCACGGCCGCAAGAAGTACGACGAGATCAAGGCGACCAAGAGCGCCCGCAAGAACATCACGCCGCCCAAGACGATCACCGACAACACGAAGGGCTGCGTGCCCCAGTCGCCGGCCCCCGGCTTTTCGGTCGACATCGGGCGCCAGTTCATCAAGGACGGCAAGACGGTGAAGAGCTCGAGCTTCACCACCCGCTACATCCCCCAGGACGACGTCACCTGCACCAACCCCTGATCCGCCTCCCACGCTCCCTGAGTGGGTCCCACGTCCCGCGTGGGCGGCGCGCCAGCGCCGTCTCGAAGGGAGTCGCTCAGCCGCGGCGGGCGAGGTAGACGTAGTCGTGGTGGGGCGTGAGGCCGAGGCTGCGGTAGAGGTGCTGGGCGGGGGCGTTGTCCTGCTCGACCTGCAGGTAGGTGAGGGTGGCGCCGGCGCGCTCGGCCGCCCGCAGCGCCTCGACGGTGAGCCAGCGACCGAGACCCCGGCCGCGGTGCGCGGGGGAGACATGCACGCCGAAGACGCCGGCCCAGCCGTCGTTCATCGCCACCCGCGCGACGCCGGCGACGCCCCCTTCGTCGTGGGCGGTGAGGAAGACCTGCCGCGGCGGCAGGGCGAGGACCTGCCGGGCCGCGTCGAGGTGGTCGCGCAGGCGGGGGGAGCTGCCCGTGAACCACGCCTCGTCGGGGGCCCCCGAGCTCGTCAGGCTGACCCCGGCCGGCGGGTCCACGTGTGCCACGAGGTCGGCGGTGCGGCCGGTGAGCACGTCCGCGGGAGGCAGCTCGCGCCAGCCGCGGACGAGGAGCAGTGCGCCGAGCGGGTCGTCCGCGGTCCTCGCGCGCGGGGGGCGGGGGAGCATGAGCAGCGGGGGGAGTCCGCGCTCGTCGTACCAGGCCTCGACGGCGTCGACGGCCGCGTCGAGCGGCATGCCCGGGTCGCCCACGGGCAGAGCGGAGTTGGAGCGACCCGTCCACCCGGCGCCGGCCCGCAGGAGCCAGCCGGCTCCCTTCGCCCCGAGCCGAGCCTCCGCCAGGCCGGGCTGGCCACGGGTCATGACGAGGTGGAGGTCCTCGATGCCGATGGCCCGGTGCGGTGCGCCGCGCCGGGCGGGGCGTGGCGGGATCGCGCGGCTGGCGACGACGTGCTCCCGACGGAGGGTGACGTCACCGTGGCGGGTGCGGACGGTGAGCGTCTCCTCGTCGAGCCGGAGCAGCTCGCCGACGGTGTCGGTGAGGGTGGGGCCGCAGGCCGGCGGAGGGTCGATGCGGGAGCGGACGGCGACGCGCCCGCCTGTGGTGAGGCCCACCGTCACGTCGCTCATGAGGCGTCATAGTATGGGCCGCATGACGTACGTGATCGCGCAGCCGTGTGTGGACCTCAAGGACAAGGCCTGCATCGAGGAGTGCCCTGTCGACTGCATCTACGAGGGCAAGCGCAGTCTCTACATCCACCCCGACGAGTGCGTCGACTGCGGCGCCTGCGAGCCCGTGTGCCCCGTCGAGGCCATCTACTACGAGGACGACACCCCCGAGGAGTGGGCCGACTTCTACAAGGCCAATGTCGAGTTCTTCGACGACCTCGGCAGCCCCGGCGGTGCCGCCAAGATGGGCATGATCGACAAGGACCACCCGATCGTCGCGGCCCTGCCGCCGCAGGAGCACGACGAGTGACGACGGGCCACCCGTGATCTCCTCCCTGCCCGACTTCCCCTGGGACTCGCTCGCTCCGGCCAAGGAGCGGGCGAGAGCCTTTTCGTCCGACGACCCGGCGCAGGGCGAGGGCATCGTCGACCTGTCGGTCGGCACCCCGGTCGACCCCACGCCCGAGGTGGTCCAGCAGGCGCTGCGCGACGCCGCGGACGCCCCCGGCTACCCGCAGACCTGGGGCACCGCGGACCTGCGCGAGGCGATCGGACAGTGGTTCGAGCGACGGCGCGGCGCCCCGGGCGTCGACCCCGACGGCGTCCTGCCGACGGTGGGGTCCAAGGAGCTCGTCGCGTGGCTGCCGGCCCTGCTCGGCCTGGGGGCCGGCGACGTCGTCGCCTTCCCCCGCATCGCCTACCCGACCTACGACGTGGGGACACGGATCGCCGGGGCCACCCCCTTCGCCGCCGATGCCACGACGGCCTTCGGCCCGACGACCGCGGCCACCGCTCCGAAGCTGCTGTGGCTCAACACCCCGAGCAACCCGACGGGCAAGGTGCTCGGTGTCGAGCACCTGGCCAAGGTCGTCGCGTGGGCCCGCGAGCGCGGCGTCGTCGTCGCCTCCGACGAGTGCTACGCCGAGCTCGACTGGCGCGACCAGAGCGACCGCGGCGGGGACGCGGCCCTGCCGACGACCCCTTCGCTCCTCGACCCGCGGGTGACGGGCGGCTCCCACGAGGGCCTGCTCGTCGTCTACTCGACGTCGAAGCAGTCCAACCTCGCCGGCTACCGCGCGGCCTTCGCCGCAGGCGACCCGACACTCGTGCGCTCCCTGCTCGAGGTGCGCAAGCACGCGGGCATGATCGTGCCCTGGCCGGTCCAGCGGGCTCTGCTCACCGCCGTGAGCGATGACGAGCACGTCGCCGTGCAGCGCGAGCGATACCGGGCGCGACGGGCCGCGCTGCGCCCTGCGCTCGAGCGGTGGGGGCTGCGGATCGACGACTCCGAGGCCGGCCTCTACCTGTGGGCGACCGCGGGGGAGCCCTCGCGCGTGACCGTCGACCGGCTCGCCGACCTGGGCATCCTCGTCGCGCCCGGGGACTTCTACGGCGTGGCCGGCGAGCAGCACGTGCGGGTCGCGCTCTCGGCGACCGACGAGCGCATCGCCGCCGCCGTCGCTCGCCTCGACGGCTGAGCCGTCGCGCGGCGCGCAGGTCCGGCCGCACGGGGCACCCCGCGTGGTGACCCACACCACCGCTGAGGTAGTTTCGTCAGTGAAACGCATGCCCGGGGCCACCGCCTCCGCGGCACGGCACGATCGAAGGGTAGATACTTCATGACCGCTGACGCCACCTTCTCCGCCGCAGGCAAGGACCTGACCTTCCCGCTCGTCGAGGCCAGCGAGGGCAACCACGGCTACGACATCTCCTCGCTCATGAAGGAGACCGGCAACACGACGCTCGACGTGGGCTTCGTCAACACCGCGTCGTGCAAGAGCGACATCACGTACATCGACGGTGACGCGGGGATCCTGCGCTACCGCGGCTACCCGATCGAGCAGCTGGCGAGCAAGTCCTCCTTCGTCGAGGTCGCCTACCTGCTCATCTACGGGGAGCTGCCGACGGCCGACCAGCTGGGTGACTTCGAGGAGCGCATCTCGCGCCACACGATGCTCCACGAGGACCTCAAGGCCTTCTTCAACGGCTTCCCGCGGGACGCGCACCCGATGCCCGTGCTGTCCTCGGCCGTCTCGGCGCTGGGCACCTTCTACCAGGACAGCCTCGACCCCTTCGACCCGGAGCACGTCGAGATCTCGACGATCCGTCTCCTGGCGAAGCTGCCGACGATCGCCGCCTACGCGCACAAGAAGAGCGTCGGCCAGCCCTTCCTGTACCCGGACAACTCGCTGAGCCTGACCGAAAACTTCCTCCGGATGACCTTCGGTTTCCCGGCCGAGCCCTACGAGCTCGACCCGGAGATCGTCGCGGCGCTCGACCAGCTCTTCATCCTGCACGCCGACCACGAGCAGAACTGCTCGACCTCGACGGTGCGCCTCGTCGGCTCGGCCCACGCCAACCTCTTCAACTCCGTCTCCGCCGGCATCCACGCCCTCTCCGGCCCGCTGCACGGTGGCGCCAACCAGGCCGTGCTCGAGATGCTCCAGCAGATCCAGGCCGCCGACCACGGCGCCGAGACCTTCATGAAGAAGGTGAAGAACAAGGAGGACGGTGTCCGCCTCATGGGCTTCGGGCACCGCGTCTACAAGAGCTACGACCCGCGCGCGGCGATCGTCAAGGAGACTGCGCACTCCGTGCTCGAGAAGATGGGCGGCGACGAGCAGCTCGAGATCGCCATGAAGCTCGAGGAGATCGCCCTCGCGGACGACTACTTCGTCGAGCGAAAGCTCTACCCCAACGTCGACTTCTACACCGGTCTGATCTACACGGCCATGGGCTTCCAGCCGAAGATGTTCACCGTGCTCTTCGCGATCGGCCGTCTCCCCGGCTGGATCGCCCAGTGGCGCGAGATGATCGAGGACCCGGCCACCAAGATCGGCCGCCCGCGCCAGATCTACACCGGCCCCACCGAGCGCGACTACGTCGCCATCGACGGTCGCTGATGTCGACGACGTGACGTCGGCCCCCTTCGCTCTCGGGCGGAGGGGGCCGACGCGTGTCCGGCGAAGGGGGTGGGCTCAGCCCTCGTGGAGCGTGATGACCACGTGGGTGGCAGGCGCCGCGTCGGCGGAGCCCCACTCCATCGCGGAGTCGCCGGAGTCGCGGGTCCACACCCGGTCGCCGACCTGCACGCTGGTGATGTTGCGGGCCTTGGCCTGGGCGACGGCCCAGGCGCCGACGGCCCAGCCGTGCCGCTCGTCGGTGGCCTCGACGGTGACGCTCTGCCCGTCGGCGGTGGCCGTCTGCCCGGTCTGCTCCGTGATGGCGGCGACGAGCCGGTCGGGGCGGCCAGCGGCCTCGGGGCCGTCGAGGCGGCAGACGAGACCGCCCGGGGAGTGGCCGCTCAGCGCCGAGGCGATGGTCCGCCCCTCCTGCTCGTGGTCGGCGTAGGCCTCGGGGTAGCCGCTGCGCTGGACCTCCTGGGCGATCTCCGTGATGACCATGTCCTGCCAGCCGTCGACCTTGACGAGGGCGTCGTAGAAGGCGTTGGTGGCGTAGACGGGGTCCTGGAGCTGCGTCTCGTTGCCCCAGCCCTGGCTGGGGCGCTGCTGGAAGAGGCCGACGGAGTCGCGGTCGCCGTAGGAGAGGTTGCGCAGCTTCGACTCCTGGATCGCCGTGGCGATGGCGATCGTGCCGGCGCGGGCGGGCAGACCACGCTTGACCCCGAGGAGCACGATGGTGCTCGCGTGGTTCATCTGGTCGGGTCGGAAGCTGACGCTCTGCTCGAGCGCGGTCGCCCGGCACTCCTCACCGAGGAAGAGACCGACGCGGTCGCGGGCGTACCAGAGGCCGATGCCCCCGACGAGGGCGAGCGCGCACAGGGCGGCGATGGCGGTCAGCCACCGGGGCCCGCCCTCGTCGTCCAGCGGCGGGTGCTCGGCTCTGGGCACGGTCAGTCGTTGGCGTGCAAGGCGTCGTTGAGCGCGATGCCGTGGCCCGTGCGGTCGCGGGCCTCGACCGTGCCCGTGACGGAGTTGCGGACGAAGAGCAGGCCGCTGCGGCCGGAGAGCTCGGCGGCCTTGACGACGGCGCCATCGGGCAGCGTGACCTTGGTGCCGGCGGTGACGTAGAGGCCGGCCTCGACGACGCAGTCGTCGCCCAGGGCGATGCCCACACCGGCCTCGGCGCCGACGAGGCAGCGCTCGCCGATGGCGACGCGCTCGGTGCCGCCGCCGGAGAGGGTGCCCATCGTCGAGGCGCCCCCGCCGATGTCGGAGCCGTCGCCGACGACGACGCCCTGGCTGATGCGACCCTCGACCATCGAGGTGCCGAGGGTGCCGGCGTTGAAGTTGACGAAGCCCTCGTGCATGACGGTCGTGCCGGAGGCGAGGTGGGCGCCGAGGCGGACGCGGTCGGCGTCGCCGATGCGCACGCCGGAGGGGGTGACGTAATCGGTGAGCCGGGGGAACTTGTCGATGCTCGTCACCTGGACCGGGCCGCGGGCGCGCAGCCGGGCGCGAGTGGTCTCGAAGCCATCGACCGCGCACGGGCCGTGGTTGGTCCACACGACATTGCTCAGCTGGCCGAAGAGGCCGTCGAGGTTGATCGTGTTGGGCTGGACGAGGCGGTGGGAGAGCAGGTGGAGGCGCAGGTAGGCGTCGGAGGCGCCCTCGGGGGCCGCGTCGAGGTCGATGGCGACGGTGACGACCTCGGTGCGCACGCCGCGGGCGGCGTCCTCGCCGGCGAGCGCCACGAGCTCCTCGGGGACCTGTGTGGCCTCGGGGGCCTCGCCGAGCGCCGGCTCGGGGTACCAAGTGTCGAGGACGGTGCCCTCTGTCGTCACGGTGGCCACGCCGTGGCCCCAGGCTGCGCGCGTCGTCGTCATGGCCCAGATCCTACGAAACGGCCGCCTGCGCCGACCAACCCGTGATCCCCCGCCCCGCATTTCCCTAGGGAAATGTCATCTGGGGTGGTGATTTCCCTAGGGAAATGCGGTGGGGGGTGGTGATTTCCCTGGGGAAATGCGGTGGGGAGCCGGGGGTACGTGCGAGGGGGGAGAGGCGGGTGGGCGCAGCGCCTAGGGTTGGCTCCATGCCGAGCCTGGATCTCACCGCCGACGTCGTCACCCTCACCCAGCAGCTGTGCGACATCGAGTCGGTCAGCCACGAGGAGGGGCCGATCGCCGACGCGATCGAGGCCGCGCTGCGCCCCCTTCGTCATCTCGAGGTGATCCGGCGGGGCAACACGGTCATCGCCCGCACCGACCTCGCCCGCGACGAGCGGGTCGTGCTCGCCGGCCACATCGACACCGTGCCGCTGACGAGCGAGCCGGCCAACCTGCCGACCCGACGTGAGCAGGTCGGCGGGGTCGACGTGCTGTGGGGGCGCGGCACCGTCGACATGAAGGGCGGGGTCGCCGTCCAGCTCAAGGCCGCCCTCGTCGAGGAGCCGAGCCGCGACGTCACCTTCCTCTTCTACGAGGCCGAGGAGGTCGACGCCGTCTACAACGGTCTGCAGCTGCTCGCGGAGTCCGACCCCGAGCTGCTCGCCGCGGACTTCGCCGTGCTCCTCGAGCCGACCAACGCCACGGTCGAAGGGGGCTGCAAGGGCACGATGCGCGTCGAGGTGGTCACCAAGGGCATCGCCGCCCACTCGGCCCGCCCGTGGAACGGCCACAACGCCATCCACGACGCCCACGAGGTGCTCGCCGCCCTCGCGGCCCACGAGGAGCAGACCGTCACCGTCGACGGCCTCGAGTACCACGAGGCCCTCCAGGCGGTCGGCATCAGCGGCGGCATCGCCGGCAACGTCATCCCCGACAGCTGCAGCGTGCTCATCAACTACCGCTTCAGCCCGGACAAGGACACCGAAGCCGCCCTCGCCTATGTCCAGACCGTGCTGCCCGGCCGCGAGCTGCACCTGCGCGACGTCGCCGAAGGGGCCCGGCCGGGGCTCGACCTGCCGGCGGCGCAGGCCTTCGTCGCCGCCCTCGACGTGCCCGTCGGGCCCAAGGAGGGCTGGACCGACGTCGCCCGCTTCAGCGCGCTCGGCATCCCGGCCGTCAACTTCGGCCCGGGCGACCCCAACCTCGCCCACCACGACGAGGAGCGCTGCCCGGTCGAGCAGATCACCGCGGCGGAGGCCGCCGTGCTGCGCTGGCTCGCGTAGGGTCGCGACGTGACCGATCAGGGGAACCAGCCCGCCAGCGACCGGTGGTACCACAAGGGACCCGTGCTCATGCGCGGCCGTCAGGTGCCCAAGTCGACGACCGACCAGCGCCTGCTCGACGACAAGGGGCACGCCGACTGGTTGCACACCGACCCGTGGCGCGTCCTGCGCATCCAGGCCGAGTTCGTCGAGGGCTTCGGCGCGCTCGCCGAGCTCGGGCCCGCCGTGAGCATCTTCGGCAGCGCCCGCACCCCCGCCGACTCGCCCGGCTACGCCCAGGGCGTCGAGCTCGGTCGTCTCGTCGCCGAGGCCGGCTACGCCGTCATCACCGGTGGCGGCCCCGGCGCGATGGAGGCCGCCAACCGCGGTGCCCGCGAGGCCGGTGGCACGAGCGTGGGCCTGGGCATCGAGCTGCCCTTCGAGGCCGGGCTCAACCCCTACTGCGACCTCGGCATCAACTTCCGCTACTTCTTCGCCCGCAAGACGATGTTCGTCAAGTACAGCGAGGGCTTCGTCGTCCTGCCCGGTGGCTTCGGCACCCTCGACGAGGTCTTCGAGGCCGTGACCCTCGCCCAGACGGGCAAGGTGACGAGCTTCCCCATCGTGCTCATCGGCGTCGACTACTGGGCCGGTCTCATCGACTGGCTGCGGGGTTCGGTCCTCGGGGGCGGCATGATCAGCCCCGACGACATCGACCGGCTGTACGTCACCGACGACCTCACCGAGGCCGTCGAGTACGTCAAGCGTGAGTCGGCGCGGGTGCGCCCCGTGACCCCCGAGCAGCCGGAGTGACGCCATGGTGTGGATCCTCTTCGCCCTCGTCGCGGTCTTCGTCGTCGTCGTCCTCGTCGCCGTCGTCACCGGTCGCCTGACGCCCGACCCCATGGCCGAGCCCGTCGGGTCCACCCCCCACCACGGTCTGCCGGAAGGGGCGTGGGCTGCTGACGACATCGACCTGGTGCGCTTCGACACCGCGCTGCGGGGGTACCGCATGGACCAGGTCGACGAGGTCCTCGACCGGCTGCAGCAACGCATCGCCGAGCTCGAGATGGATCGTCCCGGTCGCGGCGAGCGTCGTGATGACGACCCGGGCCTCGACTGACCCGACCACCGGCGAGGCCGGGGGGAGGCTCCCTTCGTCCTCGTGGTGGCGCACCTCCGCGGGCCGCTCCGCAGCCGGCCGGGCCGTCCTCGCCCGGCCGGTCCGCGCGCTGCTCGTCATCTACGCGATCAGCCGACTCGTCGCGCTGCTCGGCATCTGGGTGGCCGCGCACTACTACCAGTCACCGGCCGGCGTCGGGCACCTCGACCCGGGTCTGCCCGACATGTTTCGCCTGTGGGACACGGAGTGGTACCGGCGGATCGTCACCGAGGGCTACCCGATCCCGCTCCCCGCCGACCCCGAGACCGGGCAGATCACCTACAGCGCCTGGGCCTTCTTCCCGCTCTTCCCGGGACTCGTGCGCCTCCTCATGGTCACCGGTCTGCCCTTCACCGCCGCCGCGGTCCTGCTCAACCTCGCGCTCGGCGCGGCCGCGGTCGTCCTCGTCTGGAAGGTCCTGAGCTTCCCCGGCCACGCCGCGAGCCAGCCGGCCCGCGAGCGGCTCGCCTTCGTCGCGGCCGCGTTGTGGTGCTTCTACCCGGCCACCGGCGTCATGCTCCTGCCCTACACCGAGGCGCTCGCCGCGGTGCTCATCGCCGCCGCCCTCCTCATGCTCATGCGGGGGCGCTACCTGACCGTCGCCCTCATCGCGCTCCTCCTCGGCTTCACCCGCGGCGTCGCGGCCCCCCTCGGCCTCGCGGTCCTGGCGCACCTGTGGCTGCGCTGGCGCGACGACAGGGAGAGCGGCACCGCTCCCTTTGCCCACGACCGCACCCGCATCGTCCTCATGTGCTTGGCCACCGGCATCTCCGGCATCGCCTGGCCGATGACCGTGGGCTACCTCTCCGGGCTGCCCGATGCCTTCTTCCAGGTGCAGGCGGCGTGGGGCCAGCGCCCCGACCAGGGCCCCTTCGTCCTGTGGTTCAGCTGGGCGTGGGAGCAGCGCGGACTGCTCGCGGTCGTCGTCATGGTGGCGCTCGTCGCGACCTACCTCGCGCTCGTCATCGGCCGACACGGCTCGTGGATCCCGCTCGAGGTGCGCATGTGGGCCCTCATGTACCCGCTCTACCTCTTCGCCGTCGTCCGCCCGATCACGAGCATGTGGCGCTTCCTGCTCCTCGACTTCCCGCTCGCGGCTCTCGTGGCGTCCGTCGTCATGCGCACCTCGACCGGAGGTCGCGTCGTGCGGCACTGGCGGCGGCGCGCGGCGGTCGTCGTGCTCGTGCTGGTGTTCGGTGTCTTCGCGTGGTCGTGCGGTCTCCTGCCGTACGTGCCGTGGCACGTCACGCCTCCGTGACCGGTCGCCGAGCAGGTCGCGCTCGGCAGGGATTAGGACCGTGACGACGAAGAGGTGGATAATGGGGGCAACGCGTCGGCGCCTCTGGCGCCACCGACCGGTGACGGACCGGTCGGTCTGTAACGAAGGGAATCGCACATGGCGGCAATGAAGCCACGCACGGGGGATGGTCCGCTCGAGGTCGTCAAGGAGGGCCGGGGCATCGTCCTGCGCATGCCGCTCGAGGGCGGTGGCCGTCTCGTCGTCGAGATGAAGCCCGACGAGGTGCTCGCCCTCGGCGAGGCCATCGACAACTGCGAGGGCCTGCAGAAGTAACCCGCTCGAGAGCCCCCGGACACGCTGCGTCCGGGGGCTCTCGCGTGCCCGGGCGGCGACCGGCCGGCGTGGCCGTTCGGATGATGACACGGGGTTCCCCGCCCGTGCGGGCACTCGTTACGGTGCCGGGACCATGCAGATCAGGACGGGACCGAGGGACGCTGGATGAACGCTGGATACGGGCTCGCCGTCCGATGGTCGCTGAGCGACGCCCCCGACGACGTCGCGGAGCAGCTGCGCGAGTACGTCGTCGGGACCTCGATGGCCAACTTCATGTTCCTCGACGGTCTGGCCTTCAAGACCTGGCGCATGGTCGAGGGGGAGTGGTTCGAGGGCACCTACGTCTTCGACGCCGCCAAGGACCGCGACGACTTCTGCACCGAGTTCACGGCGACCGCGGCCGAGTCCGTCGGCAGCCGGATCATCGGGTCCGCCCCGACGGAGATCACCCCCTTCGAGGTCGTGGCGATCGCCGAGGGGCCGGCGCAGTTCCGCCGCGGCCCCGGGCCGGGCAGCGTCTGAGCTAGCGCTTCACCGCGGCGAGGAGCCCGTCGCCGACGGGCAGCAGGCTCGGGATGAGCCGCTCGTCGTCCCGCAGCTGCTTGCCCAGGTCGCGCAGCAGCACGGTCGTCGCGTCGCGCACCGCCGGGTCCGCCACCTTGTCGTGCCAGAGCATGTTGTCCATGGCCAGCACCCCGCCGGGGCGCAGCAGCCGGATCGCGTGCTCGACGTAGTCGGGGTAACCCTGCTTGTCGGCGTCGATGTGCACGAGGTCGTAGCTCGCGTCGTTCATCCGCGGCAGGACGTCGAGGGCCCGGCCGGTGATGACCCGGGTACGCTGCGCCGCGATGCCGGCGGAGGCGAAGGATCGCTTGGCCCGCAGCGCGTGCTCCGGCTCGATCTCGATCGAGGTGAGCACGCCGTCGGCGGGCATGCCGGCGAGCAGCCACAGGCCGGAGGTGCCCGCGCCGGTGCCGATCTCGATGACGTGCCGGGCCCCGACCGCGGCGGCCAGGAGGCGAAGGGCGGCGCCCCCGCCGGTCCCGATCGGCACCGCACCGAGCTCGGTCCCCGTGCGACGGGCGGCGTCGACGGACTCCTCCTCGGCGATGAACTGCTCGGCGTAGGCGTGGCTGGTGAGCTGGGCGGCGGTCATGGGAGTCCACCCTAGTCCGGCGGGCCCGTCCCAGACTTCCTTCAGGTTGGCCGAGGATGCTGCCGTGCGTGACCATTGAAGCCACCGTTCGCACCTCCGACGAGGAGCCATGGGTCCCGCCGACCTGGGCCGAGGTCGTCGAGCAGCACGGTGAGCGCGTCTACCGACTGGCCTACCGCCTGACCGGCGACGTCCACGACGCGGAGGACCTCACGCACGACGTCTTCGTGCGGGTCTTCCGCTCCCTCGACGGCTACACCCCCGGGACCTTCGAGGGGTGGCTCCACCGCATCACGACCAACCTCTTCCTCGACCGGGCCCGCCGCAAGCAGCGGCTGCGCTTCGACGCGCTGACCGACGAGTTCGCCGCCCTGCTGCACACCGGGACGGCCAGCCCGGAGCAGATCTACCTCGAGCACCACCTCGACGGCGACATCCAGCGGGCTCTCGACGCACTGCCCCCGCAGTTTCGCGCCGCCGTCGTCCTGTGCGACATCGAGGGCCTGACCTACGAAGAGGTCGCCGAGGCGCTCGACATCAAGTTAGGCACCGTCCGCTCCCGGATCCACCGCGGCCGCGCCCAGCTGCGCGAGAGCCTGAGCCACCGGGAGCCGGCCCCGTCGACGCGCACCGAGAGCCGCCGCCGGGGCGGGTCCGGCTTCCCGCTGGCCCGCCCGGTCACCGGCACCCTGTGACGCCGGCAGCCACCCGACAAGGCACAATCGGCCCATGAGCTCTCCGCACCCGGGCGACCAGCAGGGGCCTGAGCAGGGCCCCCCCGCGCCCACGCAGCCGCTGCCGCAGACCGGTGACTCGGCAGGTGGCGCTGCGCCCGCCGGCGGCTCGCCGTACATCCCCTTCGAGCACTACGAGCAGCAGCACGCTGCCGCCCCCTTCGCCCAGCAGCCGACCGCGGTCGGTGCCCCGCCGACGCAGCCGCCCACCCCGGCGGCGACCCGGCGCCGCGGGCCCGGCTGGCTCGGAGCGGGCGCGATGACCCTGACCGCTGCCCTCCTGGCCGGCGGCATCGGTGGCGTCGGTGGGGCGGCGCTCTCCGACGACGGTGGTGACGACGGCCCGACGATCGTCCAGCGCGACGGTGACACCACCCAGCGGCCCGACGGCTCGATCGCGTCGATCGCGGCCGACGCCGTGCCGAGCGTCGTCACGGTGCGCGTGCGCGGCGCCTCGGGCGCCGGCACCGGGTCCGGCTGGGTCTACGACGACAAGGGGCACGTCGTCACCAACGACCACGTCGTCGACGCCGCGGACGACGGGGGCAGCGTGAGCATCGAGCTGCCCGACGGCACCCGGCACGACGCCGAGGTCGTGGGCCAGGACTCCTCCTACGACCTGGCGGTGCTCAAGGTCGACTCCGACGACCTCGAGCCGCTGACGATCGGCTCGTCCGACGACGTCGTCGTCGGCGACGAGGTCGTCGCCGTGGGTTCCCCGCTCGGCCTCGGCTCGACCGTCACCGCCGGCATCGTCTCGGCGCTCGAGCGCCCGGTGACCGCGGGCGAGGCGGGCGACGAGTCCTTCATCTCCGCCATCCAGACCGATGCGGCGATCAACCCGGGCAACTCGGGTGGGCCGCTGCTCAACGGCGAGGGCCACGTCATCGGGGTCAACTCGGCGATCGCCCAGGTGCCGGGTCAGCAGCAGGCCGCGGGGTCGATCGGCGTCGGCTTCGCGATCCCCTCGGACGTCGTCGTCCGCACCGTCGACCAGCTCATCGCAACGGGCAAGGCCGAGCACCCGATGATCGGTGTCAGCCTCGACCGTCGCTGGACCAACGAGGGCGCCAAGGTCCTCGAGGACTCCGAGGCCGACTCCGGTGACGCGGTCGTGCCGGGTGGCCCCGCCGACGACGCGGGCGTCGAGCCCGGTGACGTCATCACCCAGCTCGACGGTCGCCGGGTCACCGACGTCGACCAGCTGATCACCCGCATCCGGGCCAAGGCCGTGGGGGATAAGGTCACCCTGACGGTCCGACGGGACGGCAAGGAGCAGGAGCTGACGATGACGCTCGAAGCGGCTAAGGAGAGCTGACCCATGCCGGTGCACGGGACCGAGTTCCTCGTCCTCATCCTGCTGGCATTCATCATCCTCGGCCCCAAGCAGCTGCCGGAGTACGCGGCCAAGCTCGCCCGCGTCGTCGTCAAGGCGCGACGGATGGCCAACGACGCCAAGGTCCAGCTCAAGGAGCAGATGGGCCCGGAGTACGAGGACCTCGACTGGCGTCAGTACGACCCGCGGCAGTACGACCCGCGGCGCATCGTCAAGCAGGCCCTGCTCGAGCCGCTCGACGACGCCTTCAGCCTCGACGACAAGCCGGCGGCGCGCACGGCCGGCGAGGCCGACGACGAGCACGTCGAGCCGCTCGCCCTGGCGAGCGTCCCCGAGGGCACGCCCTGGGACCGCGAGGCGACCTGAGCCCGTCCACCTCGGGCCAGACCCACGACGAAGGGGGCGAGGAGAGCGAAGCGAGCTCTCCTCGCCCCCTTCGCGGGCGTGCGGGGTGGTGCGCCGTCAGCGACCGGTGGGCGTCAGGCCGAGACTGCGGCCAGCGAGCCCGCGCGACCGGGTCGCGAGTCCGCGGGCGATGCCACGCAGGGCGACGGCGGCGGGGCCGTCGGGGTTGGACAGCACGGCCGGGGCGCCCTGGTCGGAGCCCTCGCGCAGGCTGACGTCGAGCGGGATCTGCCCGAGCAGCGGCACGTCGGCGCCGACGGTGCGGGTGAGGGAGTCGGCGACCGACTGTCCGCCTCCGGCGCCGAAGAGCTCCTGGCGGGAGCCGTCGGGCAGCTCGAGCCAGGACATGTTCTCGATGACTCCGACGAGACGCTGGTGGGTCTGCATGGCGATCGAGCCAGCCCGCTCGGCGACCTCCGCAGCGGCCTGCTGCGGGGTCGTCACGACGAGGATCTCGCTGTTGGGGATGAGCTGGGCGATGGAGATCGCGATGTCGCCGGTGCCGGGCGGCAGGTCGAGGAGCAGGACGTCGAGGTCGCCCCAGAAGACGTCACCGAGGAACTGCTGCAGCGCACGGTGCAGCATCGGGCCACGCCAGACGACGGGCTGGTTGCCGGGGACGAACATGCCGATCGAGATGACCTTCACGTCCGAGGCGATCGGCGGCAGGATCATGTCGTCGACCTGGGTCGGCGGGTGCGTCACGCCGAGCATCCGGGGGATCGAGAAGCCGTAGATGTCGGCATCGACGACGCCGACCTTGAGGCCCTCGGCGGCGAGGGCCGCGGCGAGGTTGGCGGTGATCGACGACTTGCCGACGCCGCCCTTGCCGGACGCGATGGCGTAGACGCGGGTCAGCGAGCCGGGCTTGGCGAAGGGGATCTCCTTCTCCGCCTGGCCGCCGCGCAGGTGCGTCTTGAGCTCGGCGCGCTGCTCGTCGTTCATGACGCCGAGGGTGACCTTGACGTCGGTGACGCCCTCGATGGCCGAGAGGGCCTTCGTCGTGTCGGTCGTCAGGGTGTCCTTCATCGGGCACCCGGCGACCGTGAGCAGGATGGTCGCGGTGGCGAGGCCGGCGGCGTCGACGGCAGCGGTCTCGACCATGCCGAGCTCGGTGATGGGGCGCCGGATCTCAGGGTCGATGACCGTGCTCAGCGCCTCGCGCAGCTGCTCATCGGTGATCGTGGGGTGCAAAGAAGCCATTGCCCCATCGTAGATCGCCGCGCGGAGTGGCCTGTGTCTCACCCTGCGCCGCACCCTGCCGGGAGGACCGGGAGCGTCCCTTCGAGATGGTCGCGGGACGACCTCCTCAGGGGGCGAGGGGCTTGCGCTCGGCGACGTCGTCGCCGCCCTCGTCCTCCTCGCGCCGGCGCACCTCGAGCCCCTTGACCTCCATCTCCTCGAGCAGGTCGCGCAGCTCGCTGCGGATGAAGTCGCGGGTCGCGGCGTCGCGCAGGGCGATGCGCAGGGCGGCGACCTCGCGGGTCAGGTACTCGGTGTCGGCGAGCGCCCGCTCGGCCTGCACGCGGTCCTGCTCCAGGGCCACGCGGTCACGGTCGTCCTGTCGGTTCTGCGCGAGGAGGATCAGCGGGGCGGCGTAGGAGGCCTGCAGCGACAGGATGAGCGTGAGCAGGGTGTAGTTGAGCGCCCGCGGGTCGAACTGCGCGGCCTCCGGGGCGAAGGTGTTCCACGCCAGCCACACGACGACGAAGACCGACATCCAGATGAGGAAGCGCGGCGTGCCCATGAAGCGCGCGAACTTCTCCGAGAGGACG
The DNA here is from genome assembly GCF_004025845.1 of Janibacter hoylei PVAS-1. NCBI lineage: Bacteria > Bacillati > Actinomycetota > Actinomycetes > Micrococcales > Intrasporangiaceae > Janibacter > Janibacter hoylei. Next base: position 81,725 of record NZ_PIPF01000012.1, on the reverse strand, counting down.
CCGAAGGTCTCCGTCGAAAAGTTCGAGGGCCGGCGGATCAGCTGGCGCCGCACCTCCTGGGGGGTGTCGACGCGGCTCGTGGGTCGACGCTCACTCATCGGTCACCTCGTGCCTCTCGTCGCGCCAGTCCTCGGGGAGGATGTGGTCGAGGACGTCGTCGACCGTCACGGCGCCCAGCAGGTGCTCGCCCTCGTCCACGACCGGTGCGGACATGAGGTTGTACGTCGCGAGGGTGCGGGTCACGTGCCCGAGCGGTGCGTCCGGCCGAAGGGGGTCGATCGCCTTGTCGAGGTAGCGCCCGATGCTCTCGTGCGGGGGCTCGCGCAGCAGCCGCTGGATGTGGATCATCCCGAGGTACTTGCCGGTCGGGGTCTCGAGCGGGGGCCGGCAGACGTAGACGGTCGCGGCGAGGGCCGCGGTGATCTCCTCGCGGCGCACGACGGCGAGGGCCTCGGCGACGGTGTCCTCGGGGGCGAGGATCACCGGCTCGGTCGTCATGAGACCACCGGCGGTGTTTTCGTCGTAGCTGAGCAGGCGTCGCAGCGGCTCGGCGTCGTCGGGCGTCATGAGCTGCAGGAGGGTCTCGGCCCGGTCGGGCGTGAGGACCGACAGCAGGTCGGCGGCGTCGTCGGGGTCCATCGCCTCGAGCACGTCGGCGGCGCGGGACTGGGTGAGCAGGCCGAGCATCTCGGCCTGGTCGTCGTCGCCGAGCTCCTGGAGGATGTCGGCGAGGCGGTCGTTGTCGAGGGCCGCGACGACGGCCTGGCGGCGCTCGGGGGCGAGGTCGACGATGACTTCGGCGAGGTCGGCGGCCTTGAGGTCCTCGACCGACTCGAGCAGCTTGACGGCGGAGTGCTCGGCGGCGCTCACCGACGCGGACAGGCCGGTGACGTCCTCCACGGGGACGGTGAAGGTCTCCCCCCTTCGTCGCACGAGGAGGCCGCGGCGCGTCTGGCGACCACCGCGGACGAAGACCTTGGTCACCGACCAGTTGCGGTTGGCGGACTGCTCGACACCGATGTCCTCGACGGTCGCCTCGACCGGGCCGTCGTCGGTGCGGACGGTGACCGGGCGCTCGAGGAGGTCGGCGAGGACGAGGGTCTCGGTCGCGCGCTGCTCGAAGCGGCGCATGTTGACCAGACCGGTGGTGATGACCTGGCCACCCTCGACCGAGGTGACCCGGGTCATGGGGACGAAGACGCGGCGTCGCCCGGGGACCTCGACGACGAGCCCGATGACGCGCGGCCGGCGGGAGGGGGAAAAGGTGACGACGACGTCGCGCACCCGCCCGACCTGGTCACCCAGGGGGTCGAAGACGTTGAGGCTCGCCAGGCGGGAGACGAAGAACCGGGAGGGAGCACTCACGCCCACAGACTAACCGCGGCTGCGTGCCGGGCGAGTCAGCCGCGGCCGCGCCCACCGAGATGCCACGGGCGCCGCACGCGGGTGCCAGCGGCGCCGACGGTGACGGGCCCGGCGACGCGGGCGTCACCCTCCGGCTCCGGCCGGCCGGGGGCCTGCACGGGTGTGCCGAAGGGGGAGAGCAGCCAGATCGTCGACTCAGCCCGCCACCGGTCGAGCAGGTCGGCCGGTGCGTTGAGGCGCTCGCCGAGCAGGGTGGTCGCGGCGGTCTCCCACCACGGGTTGCCGGGGGATAGGGCCTGGGCGGCGGCGTGCAGGGTGAGGAGGCGACCCCCGTCGCCCTTGCTGCGCAGCACGAGCCGCAGCTGCTCGGGCAGCGGGCCGAGGTCGGCCTCGGGGCCGCCGGAGACGACGAGGACCTGCCCGGCGAGCTCGTCCTGGCCCGTGGCAAACCACGTGAGGCGCTCGCCGCCGGGCAGCTGGAGCCACAGCACACCCGACGTCTTCAGCGCCTCGGTGGTGAGGGCGGAGAGGTTGACCTGGCTCATGGCGACAGCCTAGGCCGGGCCGCGGCAGCCCGGGTGGTCCCGGGTGTCGGTCGTCATACCGACCGGGAGCGGCCCCTTGCTAGGTTGCGGCCGAACCCCCTTCGCTCACCCTGAGAGGACTCGAGCCACACATGCGCAGTGCCAAGGACTTCTTCGCCCCACTCGCCGTCGGGGCGCCCGCCCCGGCCCGCGAGGTGCCGGCGCGACCGAGCCGGATGATCCACTTCTTCGACCCGAGCAACCCGAAGATGGCCGCGAAGGTGCCGGACATGGTCGGCGTCGCCGACGTGCTCCTGGGCAACCTCGAGGACGCCGTCGTCGCGGACAAGAAGGAGGCCGCGCGCGAGGGCCTCGTCCAGATCGCCAAGGACGTCGACTTCGGTGAGCACACCCAGCTGTGGACCCGGGTCAACGCGCTCGACAGCCCGTGGGTCCTCGACGACCTGACGACCCTCGTCACGCAGATCGGCGACAAGCTCGACGTCGTCATGGTCCCCAAGGTCCAGGGCCCCGAGGACATCCACTACGTCGACCGGCTCCTCGCGCAGCTCGAGGCGAAGGGGGGCGTGCAGCGCCCGATCATGGTCCACGCCATCCTCGAGACCGCCCGCGGCATGGCCAACGTCGAGGCCATCGCGGGTGCCAGCCCGCGCATGCAGGGCATCTCTCTCGGCCCGGCCGACCTGGCCGCCGACCGCCGGATGAAGACCACCCGCGTCGGTGGCGGCCACCCGGGCTACCTCGTGCGTCAGGACCCCTCGAAGGGAGCCGACGGCACCCCGGACTACCAGGGCCAGCGCACGGTCTTCCAGCAGGACCTGTGGCACTACACGATCGCCCGCATGGTCGACGCCTGCGCGATGCACGGGATCTTCCCCTTCTACGGCCCCTTCGGCGACATCAAGGACGTCGTGGCCTGCGAGGACCAGTTCCGCAATGCCTTCCTCCTCGGCTGCGTCGGCGCGTGGAGTCTGCACCCGGTGCAGATCGACATCGCCAAGAAGGTCTTCAGCCCGAGCGCCGAGGACGTCGCCCACGCCCGCGAGGTGCGCGACGCGATGCCGAGCGGCGGTGGCGCCGTGATGATCGACGGCAAGATGGAGGACGACGCCAGCTACAAGCAGTGCATGGTGATCCTCGAGCTCGCCGAGCGTCTGTCCGCCAACGACCCCGAGCTCGCCAAGCTCTACGCGGAGGCCTGAGTCATGACCGAGAGCACCTACACCCCCCGCCGCTCCGTCCTCTACATGCCGAGCTCCAACGCCCGTGCGCTGGATAAGGCGAAGACCCTGCCCGTCGACGCGCTGATCCTCGACCTCGAGGACGCCGTCGGTCCCGACGACAAGCCGGCCGGGCGCGAGGCGGCGTGCGCCGCGGTGCGCTCCGGCGAGTACGGCGACCGCGAGCTGACGATCCGGGTCAACGGCATCGGCACGCAGTGGCACGACGAGGACATCGCGGCGGCGTCGCAGGCCGGCCCGCACGGCATCGTGGTGCCCAAGGTCAACACCGCCGACGAGGTCCGTCAGCTCGTCGCGGCCATGGAGGCCGCGGGCGCCCCCGAGCACACGAAGCTCTGGGCGATGATCGAGACGCCCGCGGCGATCTTCAACATCCGCGAGATCGCGCGGGCCTCTGACCGGCTCGTCGCCTTCGTCCTCGGCACCAACGACCTCGTCAAGGAGCTGCAGGCGGCGCACGTGCCCGGCCGCACGCCGCTCATCACGTCGCTGTCGCTCGCACTGCTCGCCGGGCGCGAGGCCGGCATCGCCGTCCTCGACGGCGTGTACAACGCGGTCAAGGACCTCGAGGGCTTCACGGCCGAGTGCGAGCAGGGCCGCGACATGGGCTTCGACGGCAAGACCCTCATCCACCCCGGCCAGGTCGAGGTGTGCAACTCCACCTTCGCCCCGAGCGAGGCGGCCGTGGAGGAGGCGAAGGGGGTCCTGCAGGCCTGGCAGGACGGTGCCGGCAAGGGCGTGGTCACCCACAACGGCAAGATGATCGAAAACCTCCACGTGGACATCGCCCGTCGGGTCCTCGCGACGCACGAGGCGATCAGCGCCAGATCGTGACCTCGGTCCCTGTGGATCGTCCCAGCACGTGCTGGGGTTGACCGTAAGATGTTTCACATCTCGGGCAACCACGGCACGTGCTGGTGCGTCTGAGGGGGAAAGGCGGACTTCAGGGGGTCCGCCACGGAGGAAGGAAACTTCAGATGGGCACGTACGAAGCACGTCATGCCGTCGCGGACGTGGAGACCTCTCCGCAGCGCCGGCTCATCATGCGCAGCAGCCTCGCCACGGCTGCCGTCGCCACCGTCGGAGCGGCGGGTCTGGCAACGCCCGCATCGGCGGCCACCCGCCGCAGTCTCAAGTTCGGCAGCAAGGGCAGCGACGTCAAGGCGCTCCAGGTCAAGCTCCGCGCGTGCGGCTACTGGCACGCGGGCAGCGACGGCCTCTACGGCACGACGACCGAGCAGGCCGTCATGGCCGTGCAGAAGGTCTACCGCCTCGATCGGGACGGCGTCGTCGGCCCGGCGACCTGGAAGGTCATCGACCGGCTGATCCGCCCGGGTGCCAAGACCAAGAGCGGCAACGTCTGCGAGATCAACCTCGAGAAGCAGACGATGATGTTCGTCGTCGGTGGCAAGGTGAAGTGGGTCTTCAACACGAGCACCGGCGCGGCGGGCTGGCGCACCCCCAAGGGGCGCTACACCTTCTTCCGCCAGATCAACGGCATGCGCAATGCTCCGCTCGGTCAGCTGTGGCGGCCGAAGTACTTCAACGGCGGCATTGCCATCCACGGTGCGAAGTCGATCCCCGGGTACGCGGCCTCGCACGGCTGCGCGCGGTTGTCGAATGCCGCGATCAACTACGTGTGGAGTGCCAACCTCGCACCGATCGGCAGCAAGGTCTGGGTCTACTGATCCACAGGCACACGTGACGCAGGGGGCGAGCCGGGCTCGCCCCCTTCGTCATGCCCGGGCGTGGTCGAGGACACCCTGAGACTCCATGGCAGTGCCGCGGCGCCGCTGGGATACTGACCCGGATCCCGCAGAACCACGAGAGCAAAGGTGGACGCATGTCCCGACTGCAGACGACCGACGGACTGACCGAGGAGCAGGTCGACCTGCTGGGCCTGGTCAAGGAGTTCGTCGACGAGCAGATCATCCCGGTCGCGCAGGAGCTCGAGCACGCCGACGAGTACCCGCAGAAGATCGTCGACCAGATGAAGGAGATGGGGATCTTCGGCCTGATGATCCCCGAGGAGTTCGGTGGTCTCGGAGAGTCGCTGCTCACCTACGCGCTGTGCGTCGAGGAGATCGCGCGCGGCTGGATGCCGGTCTCCGGCATCATCAACACCCACTTCATCGTCGCCTACATGATCCTCAAGCACGGCACCGAGGAGCAGAAGCAGCACTACCTGCCGAAGATGGCCTCGGGCGAGATCCGCGGCGCCTTCTCGATGAGCGAGCCGGGGCTCGGCTCCGACGTCGCCGGCATCAAGACCAAGGCCGTGCGCGACGGCGACAGCGACGACTGGACGATCAACGGCCAGAAGATGTGGCTGACCAACGGCGCCTCCGCCAACCTCGTCGCGGTGCTCGTCAAGACCGACCTCGGCCACGACAGCCCACACAAGAACATGACGACCTTCCTCATCGACAAGACCGAGGGCTTCGGCGAGACCGCCCAGGGCGTCACCGTCCCCGGCAAGATCGAGAAGATGGGCTACAAGGGCGTCGACACGACCGAGCTCGTCCTCGAGGGCCACAAGACGACGACCGGCCAGATCCTCGGCGGCGAGCCGGGCAAGGGCTTCTACCAGATGATGGACGGCGTCGAGGTCGGCCGCGTCAACGTCGCCGCCCGCGCCTGCGGCCTGGCGATGCGCGCCTTCGAGCTCGGTGTCTCCTACGCCCAGCAGCGCGAGACCTTCGGCAAGAAGATCGTCGACCACCAGGCGATCCTCTTCCGCATCGCCGACATGGCGAGCAAGGTCGAGGCCTCTCACCAGCTGATGGTCAAGGCCGCGCGCCTGAAGGACAAGGGCGAGCGCAACGACCTCGAGGCCGGCATCGCGAAGTACATGGCGGCCGAGTACTGCGCCGACGTGGTGAACCAGTCCTTCCGGATCCACGGTGGCTTCGGGTACTCCAAGGAGTACGAGATCGAGCGGATCTACCGCGAGGCCCCGATGCTGCTCATCGGTGAGGGCACCGCCGAGATCCAGAAGATGATCATCGGCAAGAGCATCCTCAAGGACTACAAGCTCAAGGGGTGACGACGGGGTCGCTCCGTCGACGGGGGCTGGCCGTCAGGGTGACGGCCAGCCCCCGTCGTCATCACGCCCGGCATTTCGGGCCGCGGCGACCGGGTGGGAGACTGGACCCATGAGCACCCAGCCCCAGATGTCCGCCTTCCTCGAAAATCAGCTCGGGCTGGACTACCCGATGTCGCTGGGCACCCATGACTCCTACGCCGAGGCGCAGCGGGCGGTCGACTTCCTCGCCGACAAGGACTTCCCGGTGCAGGACGTCATGATCGTCGGCACCGACCTCAAGCAGGTCGAGCGGGTCCGGGGACGGCTCACGACCGGCAAGGTCGTCGTCGGCGGCCTGCTCTCGGGCATCTGGATCGGTGTCTTCGTCGGGCTGATCTTCGCGATGTTCGAAGGGAGCGACGGCCTCCTCCCGCGGATGCTCTCGACGATGGCCATGGGTGCCGTCTTCGGTGCCGTGTGGGCCTGGCTCGGGTACCGCTCGACGGGCGGGCGACGTGACTTCACGTCGATCAGCCAGGTCGTCGCCAGCCGCTACGAGGTGCTGTGCGAGCACAAGCACGTGCAGCGGGGGCGCGAGCTCATGGCCGAGCTCGACCCGATGCGTGCGGCGCAGGAGCAGCTGCGACGCAACCAGGAGCAGGCGCGGGCGCAGTACGAGCGCGAGCAGCGTGGCGGTCCCAGCTCGGCCCAGTGACCCACTAGCGTCGTCGGTGTGAGCACCGAGCCCGCCCTGGCCGCCCTCGACGAGACCACCTTCGACTCCGTGCTGTGCGTCGTCGCCCACCCCGACGACATCGAGTACGGCACCGCAGCCGCCATCGCCAAGTGGACCGCCGCGGGCAAACGCGTGCGCTACTTCTTGCTGACCCGTGGTGAGGCGGGCATCGACACGATGGACCCGGTCGACGCCGCGCCCGCCCGCGCCGACGAGGAGCGCGCGAGCGCGGCCGTCGTCGGTGTCGAGGAGGTCGAGTTCGGCGACCACTCCGACGGGACCATCGAGTACGGCCTGACCCTGCGGCGCGACATCGCCTCGGCGATCCGTCGGGCCCGCCCCGACCTCGTGATCGGCACGACCTTCGACGTCACCTTCCCCGGCGGGGTCCTCAACCAGGCCGACCACCGGGCCGTGGGTCTGGCGACGGCCGACGCGTGCGCCGACGCCGGCAACCGCTGGATCTTCCCCGAGCTCGTCGACGACGGCCTCGAGCCCTGGCACGTCCGGCTGCTCGCGGTCGGCGGCAGTCAGCGGCCCACGCACTTCGTCGACGTGACCGGCCACCTCGACGACGCGATCGAGTCGCTCGAGGAGCACCGGCTCTACAACGCCGCGCTGCCCGAGGACTTCCCGAAGCCGGCCGAGCTGCTCGGCAACATCCTCGGGGGTGGCGGTGAGGCCGTCGCGGACCCGGCCGTCGAGCACGCCCTGCTGCTCGAGGTCTTCCAGCGCTGAGGGCCGAAGCCACGCGCCCTTCGCGCTGGCCCGGACGCACGTATCGACTCCGGACGCGGGTATTGCTGCGTCCGGAGTCGATGTGTACGTCCTGATCGTGGCGAGCCCGCCCGCCTGTGGATATCTGGCCGGGCGTCGACGGCGTCTGCGCGACGATCGCACGGTGGACCACGAGCTCAGGGAACGCGCGATGCGGCAGGGCGGTGTCTTCACCTGGCAGGACGTGCGGGCCTGTCTGCTGGGGGAGTCCGCGGTCAGGGCGGCGATCCGGCGAGGGCAGGTCGTCAGGGTGCGGCGCGATGCCTACGTCCTGGCCGACCTGTGGTACGGGGCCCGCCCATCCGAGCGGCTCGCCCTGCGCACTCGGGCCGTGCTGCGGGCCCGACCGGGGGATGTCGCCAGCCACCAGAGCGCCCTGGCCCTGCACGGCCTGCCGATCTGGGGCGTGCCGCGGGACATCGTCGACGTCATGGCGGACGTGTCCCGCACCCGGACTGTGTCGGGACTGCGCGTGCACGCCGCTCCCGAGGGACTCGAGCCGGTGAACATCGGGGGGTGCCGGGCGGTGGGTATCGGCGAGGCAGTGGCCCAGGTCGCCGCCCGGCACGGTCCGGTGGCAGCACTCGTCCCGCTCGACCACGCGCTGCACGAGCGGATGTGCACGGTGCCGGGGGTCCGTGCCGCGGGTGACGCGCTGGCGCCCGGTGGCCTGGGTCGGGCCCGGTTCGACGCGGTGCTCGCCAGAGCCGACAGGGCGAGTGAGTCCGTGGGCGAGACCCGTACGCGGGTGATCCTCGAGGATCTCGGCTACGCACCGGCCAGCCAGGTGCGGCTGCACGATGCCGAGGGGTTCATCGGTCGGGTGGACTTCCTCATCGACGATGCCGTGGTCGTGGAGTTCGACGGGATGGTCAAGTACGAGGGCGCGGACGGGCGCGAGGCGTTGGCCCAGGAGAAGCGCCGCGAGGAGCGGCTCACGGCCGCCGGGTGCGTCGTCATCCGGCTCGTGTGGTCGGACCTGGACCACCCGGAGCGGATCCGCGCGTTGGTCGAGTCGGCCCGACAGCGCGTTGCTCGGCGACGCTGACGCAGCAATCGACTCCGGACGCGGGTATTGCTGCGTCCGGAGTCGATATCTGCGTCCTCACAGCGGCCAGGGGGCGAAGGGGAGGCCCCGCACGTCGGGAGGTGGTGCCCCCCTTCGCTCAGCGGGGGATGAGCACCGTGTAGTCGAGGTCGAGGACGACCTCGGGCAGGTACTTGCCGTCCTCGCCCTTGTAGGGGAAGTCCGAGCACGGGGTGTCCTTCGTCGCGACCGTGCGCAGGCGCAGCGCGCCGACGTCGGTGCGGCCGGGCAGCTCGATGCGCTCGAGGACCTCCGACCAGGCGTAGATCGTGTCGCCGGCGAAGGTCGGGTTGGCGTGCGCGCCGGCGTTGATCGCCGCGATGAGCTGGCCGTTGGCCAGGCCGTTGAAGGACAGGGCTCGCGCGAGGCTGATGATGTGGCCGCCGTAGATGAGGCGGCGCCCGATCTTCGCCTGCGACTGGGCGTGCTGGTTGAAGTGGACCTTCGCCGTGTTCTGGTAGAGCCGCGTGGCCAGCATGTGGTCCGACTCCTCGATCGTCATGCCGTCGACGTGGTCGATCCGCTCGCCGACCTCGTAGTCACCCCAGAGGAAGGGGGAGCCCGCGAGCTCGACGTCGTAGTCGCGGCCGGTGAGGTCGAAGGGGACGAGGAGGTCCTCTGCCGCAACGGCACCCGGCAGGTCGGGGATGACCGTCTCGGGGGCGGGGGAGGCCGCGTCCTGCTTGTTGACCATGACCCAGCGGACGTAGTCGACGACCATCTCGCCGCGCTGGTTGACGCCCACGGAGTTGACGTAGACGACGCCGGTGCGGCCGTTGGAGTTCTCCTTCAGGCCGATGACGGTCGAGGTCGTCGTCACCGTGTCGCCGACGTGCAGCGGCGCCCCGAAGCGACCGCCCGCGTAGCCGAGGTTGGCCACGGCGTTGAGGCTGATGTCGGGCACCGACTTGCCGAAGACGAGGTGGAAGGCGAGCAGGCTGTCGACCGGCATCCGCTCGAAGCCCATCGCCTCGGCGAAGGTCGCTGCGCTCGTCGCCGCGAAGCGCGAGCCGTAGAGGCCGGTGTAGAGCGCGATGTCGCCCTCGGTCACCGTGCGCGGCGTCGCGTGCCGGATCTCCTGACCGATCGAGAAGTCCTCGAAGTAGTTGCCGGGGACCGTCTTGGTCGACATGTGCGCGGGCCTTTCGGTGGGCGAAGGGGGTCGGGGCCATCTTCCCCCTTCGCCCCGGTGGTGGTCTGCCCGTCCGGCTGTTGACCCCGCCACACCTCCCGCTCCCCGCCCCTCGAGACGGCGCTGGCGCGCCTCCTCGGGACCCGGAGGTCGCCCCGCGGCATCTCCCCGCTCCCTGAGGAGGTCGCCCCGCGACCGTCTCGAAGGGAGACCCGACACCGGCCGGCCATCTCAGGATCTCCCGGCCATCAGGACTAGGACCGGGGCCAGCTGGCTCAGCGGCTCTGGACGTCCGCGATCCAGGCCTCGACCTCGTCGGCGGTGTGCGGCCAGTCGCCGGAGAGGTTGCGGCAGCCGTCCTCGGTGACGACGACGTCGTCCTCGAGACGCACACCGATGCCGCGGAAGCGCTCGGGGACCTTGAGGTCGTCGGCCTTGAAGTACAGACCGGGCTCGACCGTGAGGACCATGCCCGGCTGCAGCTCGGCGTCCATGTACTCCTCACGGGTCGCGAGCGCGCAGTCGTGGACGTCGATACCGAGGTGGTGGCTCGTGCCGTGGACCATCCAGCGGCGGTGGTACTGGCCGTGGTCGGTGTCGAGGGTGTCCTCGACGGAGACACCTTCGGGCAGCAGCCCCCAGCCGTGGAGGTGCTCGGCGATGACGCGGATCGCGGCAGCGTGCACGTCGGAAAACTTGTTGCCCGGCTTGACCGCGGCGATGCCGGCGGCCTGCGCGGCGGCGACGGCCTCGTGGACCTCGCGCTGGGTGGGCGAGAAGGTGCCGCTCACCGGCAGCGTGCGGGTGATGTCGGCGGTGAAGAGGGAGTCGAGCTCCACCCCGGCATCGAGGAGGATGAGGTCCCCGTCCTTGACGTCACCGTCGTTCTTGATCCAGTGCAGCGTGTTGGCGTGGTCGCCGGAGGCGCAGATCGAGTCGTAGCCGACGCCGTTGCCCTGGTGGCGGGCGTGCAGGCCGAAGGTGCCCTCGACCCAGCGCTCGCCGCGGCCGCGGTCGGGCAGCGTGGGCAGCTCGCGGATGACGGCCTCGAAGCCGACGCGCGTGGCGTCGACGGCCTGCTGCATCTGCTGCACCTCCCACGCGTCCTTGACCATCCGCAGGTGGGACAGGTCGTGGGCCAGCGCGGCATCGCCCTCGGCGAGCGTGTCGGTGTCGGCGCCGGCCTGGGCGCGCACCGTGTCCAGGCGGGCGGTGAGGTCGCGGTCGGCGTCGCGCACCAGGCGCACGGTGACCTGACCCGCGTCCTTGCCGACGGCGTCTTCGAGCTGGTCGACGTGCCGGCCGGTCAGTCCGAGCTCGGACTCGACGTCCTCGATCGAGGGGCGCGCACCGACCCAGAACTCGCCGTACCGGGCGTCGCCGAAGAACTCCTCGGAGTCGCGCGGGGCGAGCGGGCGGAAGTACAGGACGGCTTCGTGCCCGGCCTGCTCGCCCGGCGCGCCGAGCGGCTCCATGACGAGGACGGCGTCGGGTTCGCGGTCGGCGCCCAGCCCGGTGAGGTGGGCGAAGGCCGAGTGCGGGCGGAAGACGTAGTCGCAGTCGTTGCTGCGGACCTTGAGACCACCGGCGGGGACGACGAGGCGCTCGCCGTCGTGGGTGGCGGAGACCGCGGCGCGACGCTCGGCCGCGCGCTCGGCGGCCTCGGTGAGGGCGGGGCGATCGTCGGACCGGGGCGCCCAGTCCTCGGCGACGAAGGCGCGGAACTCGTCGGTCGTCGGTCGCTTGCGGTTGTCTGCCTGCTGCTGCTCCTCGCTCATCCGGCCATCGTCTCATCCCGGTGGTGACCGTCCTCACGTGCGCTTGAATGGCTCCATGATCGAGACTCCGCTCATCCGCATCGACCGTCACGACTCCGGCGTCGTCGAGGTCGTCCTCGACCGGCCCGAGGCGATGAATGCCGTCTCCACGCAGATGGCGACGGCGCTCACCGCGGCCGGTGCCGCGCTCGCGGACGACACCTCCGTGCGCGCGGTGGTGCTCACGTCGAGCCACGACAAGGCCTTCTGCGTCGGGGCGGACCTCAAGGAGCGCAATGGCCTGACCGACGAGCAGCTGCGAGCCCAGCGGCCGGGCAACCGGCTGGCCTACCGCGCGCTGCTCGACCTGCCGGTGCCGACGATCGCCGCGGTTGACGGCTACGCGATGGGCGGCGGCTGCGAGCTGGCCCTGGCGTGCGATCTCATCGTCGCCGGCCCGCGGGCGCTCTTCGCACTGCCCGAGGTCTCCGTGGGCGTCATCCCCGGTGGTGGCGGCACCCAGCTGATGACCCGCCGCATCGGGTGGTCGCGGGCGGCGGACCTGATCTTCACCGCGCGTCGGATCGGTGGCGAGGAGGCCCTGCGGCTCGGCCTGGTCGACCGTTTCGTCGACGACGCGAAGGGGGAGTCCCTCGCCCTGGCGAGCACGATCGCCGAGCACTCGCCGGTCGGGGTGCGCAATGCCAAGGCCGCGATGCGCGGCGGGATCGAGGTGGGCCTGGACGAGGGGCTCGACATCGAGGACGCCCGCTGGCACGACACCGCCTTCAGCCCCGACCGGGCCGAGGGCGTGCGCGCCTTCGCCGAGAAGCGCAGGCCCGTCTGGCCCGGCCTGGGCTGACCCCCTTCGCTGTCATTTCCCTAGGGAAATTCGCACGGGGGCCGCATCTCCCTAGGGAAATACGCACGGGGGCCGCATTTCCCTAGGGAAATACGCACGGAGGCCGCATTTCCCTAGGGAAATACGCGGAGGCCGGGCGTGGCGGGAGGAAGGTCACCCGGCAGGCGGGCGGACGGGCCTAAGGTGGTCATGTGATCGACCTGCACACCCACAGTTCCCGCAGCGACGGCACCGATGCGCCGGCCGAGCTGCTCCGGCAGGCGGTCGAAGGGGGCCTGACGACGCTGGCGATCACCGACCACGACACGACGGCCGGCTGGGAGGAAGCCGCCGAGGCGGCGGCCCACTACGGCGTGGCGCTCGTGCGTGGCGCCGAGCTGTCGACCCGGCACCGGGGCCGTTCGGTGCACCTGCTCGCCTACCTCTTCGACCCCGCTGACCAGACCCTCGCCGAGGAGATGCGGCGGATGCGCGAGGACCGGGTCCCCCGCCTTCGTCGCATCGTCGAGCACATGGCCGAGGACGGCTTCGCCGTGACCTGGGAGGACGTGCTCGCCCAGGTCGAGGAGGGGGCCGCCCTCGGCCGCCCCCACCTGGCCGACGCCCTCGTCGCCAACGGTCTCGCGGTCGACCGCAACGAGGTCTTTTCCCGCTGGCTGCACAACGGGTCGGCCTACTACGAGCCGCACTACGCGGTCGACACGACCGAGGCGGTGCGCCTCGTGCGGGCCGCCGGCGGGGTGCCGGTCGTGGCCCACCCCTTCGCGACGCAGCGCCAGCGTGCCCTCGACGCCGACGACGTCGCCCAGCTCGTCGACGCCGGGCTCGTCGGCATCGAGGTCGACCACCGCGACCACGACGACGACGGACGGGCCTTCGCCCGGAAGCTGGCGGCCCGGCACGACCTCGTGCCGACGGGCAGCAGCGACTTCCACGGCGACGGCAAGACCAACCGGCTCGGAGAAAACACGACGTCACCGGAGTCCCTCGAGCGCATCGAGGCCGTCGCCGCGGGCATCACACCCGTCCTGCGCTGAGCCGACGCCGCATCGACGCCCGCGGAGTGCGAGGATGACCGCAGCATCCAGCAGCGGCACGGGAGGGCGCACGGTGGCACGAGCGAAGAAGGCGGCGATCATCGCCGTCGCAAACCAGAAGGGTGGCGTCGCCAAGACGACGTCGGTGGCCTCGATCGGTGCCGCGATGGCCGAGCTCGGCAAGCGCGTGCTCCTCGTCGACCTCGACCCGCAGGCGAGTCTGACCTTCAGTCTCGGGATCGATCCCGACCTCGTCGAGCTGTCGGTGCACGAGGTCGTCCTCGGCCAGGCGGAGATCGCCGACGCGATCCTCGAGGCGAGCGACGGGGTCGACCTGCTGCCCTCGACGATCGAGCTCGCCGGCGCCGAGGCCCAGCTGCTCACCCGCCCCGGGCGCGAGTTCGTCCTCCAGTCGGCCCTCGACGAGATCCGCGAGGACTACGACGTCATCCTCCTCGACTGCAGCCCGAGCCTCGGCGTGCTCACCCTCGGTGCCCTCACGGCCGCGACCGGCCTGATCATCCCGATGCAGGCCGAGATGCTCAGCCACCGCGGCGTCGGTCAGCTGCTCGACACGGTCCGGGACGTCAAGAAGCTGCTCAACAAGAAGCTCAAGACCATCGGCATCCTGCCGACGATGTACGACGGCCGCTCCAACCACGCGCGCGAGGTCCTCGACGACCTCGGCACCCGCTACAAGCTGCCGGTGCTCTCGCCGCCGATCCCGCGGACGGTGCGCTTCGCGGAGGCGCCCGCCGCCGGACGCTCGATCCTCGACACCGCCCGCTCCAGCAAGGGCGCCCAGGCCTACCGCGAGGTCACCGAGGCGATCCTCGCCGCGATCTGAGGGGTCCCCCCTCGCGCGGACCGAAGGGGGGAGAGCCTCAGCTCTCGCCGCCGCCCTGGGTCTGCGACTGGCCACCGCGGGTGCGACGACGGTTGCGGTTGCGGCGACGGGGCCGGTCACCGTCCCCCTTCGCCTCGCCCTGACCGCCGGCGCGCTCGCCGCCACGGCCACCGCCGGCGCCACCGCCGCCACGGCCACCGCCGGCGCCACCGCCGCCACCGTTGCCGCCGCGCCCACCACCGGAGCGCCGGCCACCGGACTTGCCGGTCTCGCCGAGGTCCTCGATGCGCTCGGCGTCCAGGCCCTCGCGGGTGCGCTGCGCGCGGGGGAGGCGCCCCTTGGTGCCCTCGGGGATGTCGAGGTCGGTGTAGAGGTGCGGGCTGGAGGAGTAGGTCTCGACCGCCTCGGGGATGCCGAGGTCGAGCTGACGGTTGATGACCGCCCACTTCGTCTCGTCGTCCCAGTCGACGAAGGTCACGGCGACACCCGTGTTGCCCGCGCGGCCGGTGCGGCCGATGCGGTGGACGTAGGTCTTCTCGTCGTCGGGGCACTGGTAGTTGACGACGTGGGTCACGTTGGTGACGTCGATGCCGCGGGCGGCGACGTCGGTGGCGACGAGGACGTCGACCTTGCCGTTGCGGAAGGCGCGCAGCGCCTGCTCGCGGGCACCCTGCCCGAGGTCACCGTGGATCGACGCGGCGGCGAAGCCGCGCTCGGTGAGCTCGTCGGCGACCTTGGCCGCGGTGCGCTTGGTGCGGGAGAAGATGATCGTCAGGCCGCGGTCCTTGGCCTGGAGGATCCGCGAGAGCATCTCGACCTTGTCCATCGCGTGCGCGCGGTAGACGAACTGCTCGATCGCCTTGACGGTGTGGCTGTCACCCTCGCCGTCCTCGCTCATCGCGCGGATGTGGGTCGGCTGCGTCATGTAGCGGCGGGCCAGGGCGACGATCGCGCCGGGCATGGTCGCGGAGAAGAGCATCGTGTGGCGGGCCGGGGCGGTCATCGCCATGATCTTCTCGACGTCGGGCAGGAAGCCGAGGTCGAGCATCTCGTCGGCCTCGTCGAGGACGACGGTCTTGGTCGCCGACAGGTCGAGGTGGCCCTGCTGCGCCAGGTCGATGAGTCGACCGGGGGTGCCGACGACGACGTGGACGCCCTGCTTGAGCGCCTCGATCTGCGGCTCGTAGGCTCGGCCGCCGTAGACGGTGAGCACCTTGATCCCCAGGCGCTTGCCGGCGCGCTCGAGATCGGCGGCGACCTGGCTCGCGAGCTCGCGGGTCGGGGCGACGGCGAGGGCCTGGGGGCGGGGGTCGTCGGACTCGAGGTCGATCCGGTTGAGCATCGGGACGCCGAAGCCGAGCGTCTTGCCCGTGCCCGTCTTGGCCTGGCCGATGATGTCGTGCCCACCGAGCGCGACCGGCAGCGTCATCGCCTGGATGGGGAAGGGGTGGATGATGCCGGCGTCGGCCAGGGCGGCGACGATCTCGGGGTGGACGTCGAAGTCGCCGAAGGTCTGCTCCGCGGCCTCGGGCGCGGTGCCCTCGATGTCGGGCGTGGCCTGGACGGCCTCGCGCTCGGCGGCGTCGAGCGGGCTCGTGGGCGTGGTGGTCTCGGACATGCAGTCTCTCGATCAGCGTGGGACGGCGTGGTCGCCGTGGGTGGCACGGGCCGATCGGAGGTCTGCAGTGCGGTCCGCCACGAAGGGGGGCGACCGCGGCCGGACGTCTCGTCCGGTCATGGAGTGGATGCCGACCGGGCACCGCTGGTCGTCGTCATGCTACCCGCCACCCCGTGCCCCGGCCGAAACGACGACGGTCGGCACTAGGCTGGCGCGCATGAGCGAGCAGGCACCCCCTTCGTCCCCCGACGGTCTCGGCGAGCGTGAGCGAGAGGGCACGGTCGAGCTCCTCGGCGCCATCGCCTACGGGACGATCTCCGGCTTCACCCGGATGGCGGCCGACTCCGAGATGGCACGCGACCTGCGCCTGAAGCGGGCGCTCGCGGGGATGGCCGTCAAGGAGTTCACCAACCACGAGCTCATCAGCGAGCGGATCGTGCAGCTCGGCGAGGACCCGGTGGCCGCGATGGCGCCCTTCGAGGACGCCTTCGAGTCGTACCACGCCCGCACCCGGCCACGGAACCTGCTCGAGGGCATGGTCAAGGCCTACATCGGGGACGGGATCGCCAACGACTTCTTCGTCGAGATCGCCCGCTACGTCGACCCCGCCTCGCGCGAGGTGGTCCAGCGAGCGAGCAGCGACGGCAAGGCGGTGGACACGATCGTCTCGGCGGTGCGCGCCGGCATCCGCGAGGACCCCCGTCGCGGCGGCCCGCTGGCCCTGTGGGGCCGCCGTCTCATGGGTGAGGCACTGACCCAGGGGCAGGTCGTCGCGGCGCAGCGCGAGGCGCTCAGCGAGCTCGTCCTCGGCCTGAGCCACGACCGCCCCGGCGCCACCCTCGAGGAGGTCGGCCAGCTCATGCAGCGGCTGACCGACCGCCACGAGCTGCGGATGGCCAGGCTGGGCCTGGCGGCCTGACCAACCCGTGCACGACGAAGGGGGCCCCGCCGGCTGGCGGGGCCCCCTTCGTCGAGGTGTGAGATCAGACCTGCTTGCGGCCCATGATCATGCCGTAGAGCACGATGAGGACGGCCGCGGCGATCACACCGACGATCACGGCGACGAAGCTGAAGTCGGTCTTCGTGCCGTTGACGATGATCGAGCCGGCCAGTGCACCCAGGACACCCAGGACGACGGTGACCAGTGTCGAGATGTTCTGCTTGCCTGGCAGGACCAAGCGGGCCAGGGCGCCGATGATGGCGCCGACGATGACGGTGACGATGATGGTCCACACAGTCGTTCACTCCTTCTGCGTCCGACAGGGGTGAGCGGACGCGCTCTGGTTAGCCCGTGCGGGCTCCGTGCCCAACATATACTCATGTGGCCCGTGTGACGACTCTCAGGACGTCACGATCTGACGACTGCCATTGTCACGTCGTGACGGCGACCGGGGATCAGGCGCCGAAGCCGACACGACCGCGAGACGGCTCGCCCACCTCGACGTAGCCGAGGGCGCCGGCGGGGACCATGACGCGACGACCCTTGTCGTCGGTGAGCACCAGCGGCCCGCCGTCGAGGGCCGACCGCACGGCCGCCTCGATGTCGGCCTCGGAGCCGGTCGCCTCGATGACGACCTCGCGGGCCACGTTCTGGATACCGATCTTGACCTCCACGGTCACTCCTTCGCTGTCGGTGCGTGCAGTCGCTCTCATCGTGTCAGCCAGCCTGCGGGCTGTCGGTGCCGGGGTCGACGGGCGCGCCCATGCGGTTGACGGGGAAGGAGCCGAGCCCGCGCCACGCGAGGTGGCCGGCGGCCTGCGCCGCGACCTCCTTGGGGAAGTGGGCGCCGTGCGCGAGCCAGGTGCGGGCCATGACCTGGGCCGCACCGGCCATCGCGAGGCCGAGCATCTCGGCCAGCTCCATGGGCAGCGGCGTGTCCTGGATGATCCGCTGCGCCATCGCCTCGCCGAGCTGGGCCTCGAGCGCGTCGATGCGGTGCCTCACCTGCGGCTCGTTGGTCAGGTCCGACTCGTAGATGAGGCGGAAGGCCCCACCCTCGTCCGCGACGAACTCGAAGAAGGCGAGCACGGTCGCGTAGACCCGCTCCTCGTGGTCGTCGCTCGAGTTGAGCGCCTCGAGCACGAGCCCCTCGAGGTGGTCGCACTGGTTGTCGAGGAGCGCGAGGTAGAGCTCGAGCTTGCCCGGGAAGTGCTGGTACAGCACCGGCTTGGAGACCCCTGCCTCCTCGGCGATGTCCTCCATCGCGGCCGAGTGGTAGCCCTTGGAGACGAAGATGGTCAGCGCCGCCTCGAGCAGCTGGGCGCGTCGTTGGGCACGCGGCATCCGCTGGACGCGGGTACCGGACGTGGTCGAGCTCATGCAGTCCTCCGGGAGTCGTCCCACCGTGTGGTGGGTCACACGATCCTACCTGTGGGTAGCGACAGCCGGGCGACGGTCCGGGTGGTGGGGCCGGCTGTCGGGGTCGGGTGGTGGGATGGGGACGTGACCGACCACCTGCCCCGAGTGCTCCTGCGCCCCTCGACCCTGCCGGGGTCGCAGGCGCCCGACCTCGACGCCGACCAGGCGGCCGCGGTCGCCGCCCGCGCAGACGTCGTGCGCGTGCTCGGCGGGCCGGGCACGGGCAAGACGACGGTGGCCGTGGCCGCGGTGCTCGACCGGGTCGCGCAGGGCGCGGGCGGGCCGGGGGAGGTGCTGCTCGTCGCCGCGACGCGGCTCTCGGCAGCCGCGGCCCGCGACGCCGTCACCGCGGGGCTGACCGGCGCGACGACCGAGCCGATGGCCCGCACGATGCAGTCGCTCGGCTTCGCGGTGCTGCGGCAGCACGCGGCGCTCCAGGGCCTGCCCGCCCCGCGCCTGCTCTCCGGCGCGGAGCAGGACCTCGTGCTCGGCGAGCTGCTCGCCGGGCACCGCGAGAGCGGCTCCGGTCCGCGGTGGCCCGACGACCTCGCCGACGCGCTGACGACGCGCGGTTTCCGCGAAGAGCTGCGCGACCTGCTCATGCGCGCCATCGAGCACGGCGTCTCGCCGGACGACCTCGAGGCGCTCGGTCGCGAGCACGGCCGACCCGAGTGGGTCGCGGCGGCGCAGGTCGCCCGCGAGTACGACGAGGTGACCGCCCTCTCGCGCCCGGGAGCCTTCGACCCGGCCTGGGTGCTCACCGCGGCCGCCGAGCTGCTCGAGGACGATCCCGACGCCCGGGAGCGCGTGCGCGCCGGGCTGCGGGCGGTCGTCGTCGACGACGCCCACGAGCTGACCGCCCCCGGCGCGCGGCTGCTGCGCGCGCTCACCGGTCAGGGGCTCGACCTCGTGCTCGTCGGTGACCCCGACGCGACGGTCCAGGGCTTCCGCGGGGCCGACCCGCACCACCTCGTCGACGACTGGCCCGGACGCGCGACGACCACCCACGTGCTCGGTCAGGGCCACCGCCTGCCCGAGCGGGTCCACGCTGCCGCAGCGCGCGTGGTCCCCAAGATCGCTGCGCTCGGCGGCGGGCGCCAGCGCGGGGCGAGCCCGGCGGCGCCCGGGGGAGAGGTCGAGGCCCACGTGCTCCACTCGAGCGCGCAGGAGGCGGCCTTCATCGCGCACCGGCTGCGGGAGGCGCACCTGCTGCGCGGGGTCCCGTGGCACCGGATGGCCGTCGTCGTGCGGGGCGCCGCGCGGCAGTCCACGCTGCGCCGGGTGCTCGCGGCCCGGGGTGTGCCGGTGCTCGGCGACGCCCACCGCGTGCCGGTGCGCGACGAGCCGAGCGCGCGCCCGCTGCTCCACCTGCTCGGGCTCTGCGTCGAGCTCGCCCGGGGGCAGCTGGAGTCGGTGCCCGCGGCCGACGTGGTCGACCTGCTCGCGAGCCCGCTCGTCGCGGCCGACACGGTCGCCGTGCGCCGGCTGCGCCGCACGCTGCGGCAGGAGGAGCTGGCCGCAGGTGGCTCGCGGACGAGCGATGACCTGCTCGGTGAGCTCGTCCTCGACCCCGACCGCCTCGCCCACCTCGGCGACGACGCGGAGCCTCTGCACCGCCTCGCCCGTGTCCTCGCGGCGGGGCGCGCGGCCGCGGTCACCTCGGACGACGGACCCGGATGGGCGAAGGGGGTGAGCGCCGAGCTCGTCCTGTGGGAGCTCTGGCAGGCCGCCGGCGTCGCCGATGCCTGGCGAGCCACCGCGCTCGCCGGTGGTGCGGCCGGTGCCCGCGCCGACCGGGCGCTCGACGCCGTCGTCGCGCTCTTCGATGCTGCGGCGGCGCACCAGGACGCGCTCCCCGGGTCGGGCCCCGACGCCTTCCTCGACGCCGTCGCCGGCCAAGCCGTCGCAGCCGACTCGCTCGCGGCCCGCAGCCCCGACCCCGACGCCGTCGCGCTCGTCACTCCGCAGACCGCGGCCGGCAACGAGTGGCACACGGTCGTCGTCGCCGGGGTGCAGGAGGGGGTGTGGCCCGACCTGCGGCTGCGCGGGTCCCTGCTCGGCTCGGAGCGCCTCGTCGACGTCGTCACCGGGCGTGACCGCACCGGCGCGGGCGCCGCGGCGGCGGTCCGGCACGACGAGACCCGCCTCTTCCACGTCGCGCTGACGCGGGCGAGCCACCACGTGGTCGTCACCGCGGTGGCCGCGGAGGACGAGCAGCCCTCCGTCTACCTGGACCTCGTCGACCCGCCGGACGAGGAGGGCGTGCGCCGTGAGCCGACCGACGTGCCCGCTCCCCTCGACCTCACCGGCCTCGTCGCGGTGCTGCGGCAGCGACTGGCCCACAAGGAGCCCGAGATCGTCGCCCGCGCCGTCGCGCGGCTGTCCCACCTGGCGGCAGCCGGGGTGCCGGGGGCCTCGCCGGCGACCTGGTGGGCGCTGCGCGACCTCAGTGACACCCGCGCGCTGCGCGGACCCGAGGACCCGGTGCGGGTCAGCCCCTCCAAGGTCGCGCAGTTCGGCGAGTGCTCGCTGCGCTGGCTGCTGCAGTCCGCCGGCGGTGACGGGCCGAGCAGCGTCTCGCAGGAGGTTGGCTCCCTCGTCCACGACATCGCCCACGAGCTCGGCGACGCCGGCGAGGAGGCTTTCGTCGAGGAGCTGCAGCGGCGCTGGCCCGAGCTCGGCATGGCACCCGGCTGGGTGACGGACCAGAAGCTCGAGCGGGCGCGCGCGATGGTGCACTGGCTCGACGAGTACCACCGGAGGGCGAGCGTCGAGGGCTGGCGGCCCGTCGCCACGGAGACACGCTTCAGGGTCGAGCTCGGGCGGGCGGTGCTCAGCGGCAGCGTCGACCGGCTCGAGGCCGACGCCGAGGGTCGGCTGCGGGTCATCGACTACAAGACCGGGGCTTCGGCGCCCACGGCCGCCGACCTGCTGGAGCACCCCCAGCTGGGGTCGTACCAGGTGGCGATCGCGGAGGGCGGCTTCGCCGAGCACGGCCGCAACGGCGCCGGCGCGGCACTCGTCCACCTCGGCCGGGCCCGCACGGGGCGCAATGCCGTGCAGGAGCAGCCCCCGATCGGCGAAGGGGACGACCCCCGCCACTTCCACGACCTCATCACCGACACGGCCGAGGGGATGGCCGCGGCGACCTTCGTCGCCTCGCCCGAGGACAACCGGTGCCGCGTCTGCCCGGTCCGCTCGTCCTGCCCCGCCCACGAGGAAGGAGGGCGGCTGCGATGACCACCCCGCCCCGCATCAGTGCCGTCGAGCTCTCTCGCGCCCTCGGCCAGGAGCACCCGCCGACCGACGAGCAGCGCGAGATCATCGAAGCTCCGCTGGAGCCGCTGCTCGTCGTCGCCGGGGCCGGCTCGGGCAAGACCGAGACGATGACCGCGCGGGTCGTCTGGCTCGTCGCCAACCATCTCGTCGCCCCCGAGCAGGTGCTCGGCCTGACCTTCACCCGCAAGGCGGCGGGCGAGCTCGCCGAGCGCGTCGGCCGCCGCCTGGCGACGCTCGAGTCGGCCGGGCTGTGGTCGCCTCCGCAGGAGAGTGAGGCCGACGGCCTCGGGGGTGCCCCGACGATCTCGACCTACCATGCCTACGCCGGGCGGCTCGTCCGCGAGGGCGCGCTGCGGCTGGGCTACGAAAAGGACTCCCGGTTGCTCTCGGAGGCTGCGACCTGGCAGCTCGCGCACGAGGTCGTCGTCGCGTGGGACGGTCCGATGGCCGACATCGACAAGACCGAGTCGACGGTGACCAATGCCGTGGTGTCGCTCGCCGGTGAGCTCGCGGAGCACCTGCTGACCCCGGCGGACGTCGACGACTTCGCCGGCCGCACGCTCGGGCACCTCGCGACGGTCGGCGCGACGGGCAAGGGCTTCACCAAGGACTTCACCGGCAAGGTCATCACGCCGATGGAGCAGCAGCGGCTCGTCCTGCCGATCGTCGAGCGCTACCGCGAGATCAAGCGGGAGCGCTCGGTCATGGACTTCTCCGACCAGATGGCCCTGGCGGCAGCGCTGGCCACCCGCTTCCCCGACATCGGGAGCGCCGAGCGCGAGCGCTTCCGCGTCGTGCTCCTCGACGAGTTCCAGGACACTTCCGAGGCCCAGCTCGTGCTCATGCGCGAGCTCTTCGCCCCGCAGGGGCAGGCCCCCGCTGCCGTCACCGCCGTCGGCGACCCGCACCAGTCGATCTACGCCTGGCGGGGTGCCAGCTCGACGACCCTGGCGACCTTCCCGCAGGCCTTCGCCACCGAAGGGGAGGCCGCTCCCGTCAAGCACCTGTCGACGAGCTGGCGCAACGACGAGTCGATCCTCGCCGTCGCCAATGCCGTCGCCGGGCCCCTCGGGGCGGTGACGGGGGTGCCGGTGACCCCCCTTCGTGCTCGGCCGGGGGCCGGCCGCGGGCAGGTGCAGGCGCTGCGGGTCGAGACCGCGCACGACGAGGCGGCGCACATCGCCGACTGGATCGCCGCACGACGTGGCGACGGGCGGCGCACGGCGGCGGTGCTGTGTCGCAAGCGCAGCCAGTTCACCCTCGTCGCGGAGGCGCTCGCCGCCCGCAACATCCCGCACGAGGTCGTCGGTCTGGGTGGGCTGCTCCTCACGCCGGAGGTCGCCGATGTCATCTCGCTGCTCACCGTCGTGCAGGACCCCGCTCGCGGCGACCGGCTCATGCGGCTGCTCACCGGCCCGCCCGGTCTGCTCGGGCCGGCGGACCTCGACGGGCTCGGGGCCTGGGCGCGTCACCTCGCGCGGCAGGCGCGAGCCGAGCTCGGCGACGACGCCGCCCCGCCGGGGCCCGACGACGCGGTGACGATCATCGACGCCCTCGACCGGCTGCCCGAGCCGGGGTGGCGCGGTG
Source organism: Janibacter hoylei PVAS-1 (assembly GCF_004025845.1). Taxonomy (NCBI): domain Bacteria; kingdom Bacillati; phylum Actinomycetota; class Actinomycetes; order Micrococcales; family Intrasporangiaceae; genus Janibacter; species Janibacter hoylei. Next base: position 58,471 of record NZ_PIPF01000012.1, on the reverse strand, counting down.
ATGACGGCCAGAGCATCTCCGAGACGGCGCTGCGGCGGCTGCAGCACATCGCGGGCATGGTCGCCCGCCTGCGTCGGCAGGCGGGGATGCCGCTGCCCGACCTCGTCGGCGAGGCCGAGCGCGAGCTCGGGGTCGACATCGAGGTCCTCGCACGACCGGACTGGTCACCGGGGGCGGCGCGGGCGCACCTCGACGCCTTCGCGGACGTGGCGGCGCAGTTCGCCGCGAGCGCCGACCGACCGACGCTCGGTGGCTTCATCGACTGGATCGAGGCGGCGGTGCAGCAGGAGCGCGGGCTGGAGAAGCCGGTCGTCGAGCCGACCAAGGCGGCCGTCCAGATCCTCACCTGCCACGCGGCGAAGGGGCTCGAGTGGGACGTCGTCGCCGTGCCGGGGCTCTCCGAGGGCGTCTTCCCCACGCACCTGTCGCGCTCGACCTTCAAGGACGGGCGGTGGAGCGTCGGTCAGGTCAACGACTCGGGCTGGATCACCGGGCTCGACGGGGTGCCCTTCCCGCTCCGCGGGGACCGCGCGGGTCTGCCGCAGCTCGACCTCTCGCTCGGGGAGGTCAAGCCGCTGCAGGACGAGCTCAAGCGGTACCGGGCGGCCAACGGCGACCACGGCCTGCTCGAGGAGCGCCGGCTGGCCTACGTCGCCTTCACCCGGGCCCGCAGCCAGCTGCTGCTCGGCTCGTGGGTGTGGGGGGCGACGGGGCAGCAGCCGCGTGTGCCCTCACGCTTCCTCGACGAGGCGCGGGAGGCCGGGCCCGTCGAAGTGCTCGGCTGGGCCGACATGCCCGAGACCGCCGAGGCGACCAACCCGGCGCTGGCCGTCGAGCGCCAGGTCGTGTGGCCCGCTGGTGACCCTGCACCCGAGCGGCCGGGGCTCGAGGCCGCAGCGGCGAGGATGGAGCTGAGTGGCGCGGGTGACCTCGAGGTGGACGAGCCCGGGCAGGACGAGCTCGACGACACGATGCGGGTGCTGCTCGCCGAGCGAGAGGCCCGGCGCCGGGCACGTGAGGCCGACGTGGGCGTCGAGCTGCCGGCGCACCTGTCGACCTCGCAGCTGGTCTCGCTGGCCCGTGACGCGTCGGCCTTCGCCCTCGACCTGCGCCGCCCCATGCCGCAGCCGCCGCAGGTCGCCGGACGCCGGGGCACGACCTTCCACGCGTGGGTCGAGGAGCACTACGCCCGCGCCGGCCTCGTCGACATCCTCGAGCTGCCCGGCAGCGCCGACGAGTCGCTCGGGGACGCCGACCTGACCGCGATGCAGGAGCACTTCCTCGCGAGCGAGTGGGCTGACCGGGTGCCGGTCGAGGTCGAGCTCTCGCTCGAGATCGTGCTCGGCGGCCACGCGGTCCGCGGTCGGGTCGACGCGGTCTTCGCCGATGACGACGGCGGGGTGACGGTCGTCGACTGGAAGACCGGGCGTCCGCCCCGCGGGGGAGAGGGCGCCGTGCGGACCGTGCAGCTGTCCGCCTACCGCATCGCCTACGCCCGGTGGCGGGGGATCGACCCGCAGCGGGTGCGAGGAGCCTTTTTCCACGCCGCGACCGGCGAGACCATCCGCCCGCGCCTGCTCGACGAGCACGAACTCGTGACGCTGCTCGGGGAGGTCGTCGCCTGACGCGCCGGCCGCGCCGGCCGCGCCGGCGGGGCCGACCGGCCGCGTCGGCGGGGCCCGTCAGCGGCGCGGCGAGGGCGGGACGACGTCGTCGCCGTCGTCACCGACGAGCGGGGTGATCTCCGCGGTCTCGTGGTCGCTCGGGGGACCGAGCCGGACCTGCGTGCGCGGGCGCTCGGGGGTGGCTGCGCCGGGCGCCTCGGTCGGCGCGCCGGAGGTGCGGTCCTCGGGGCCGGCGTCGGAGTCGGCACCGGGCTGACTGGCGGTGGGCTCGATCGTGGAGTTGGTGCCGGCCTGTGTCGGGGTGGCTGGGGTCGGCTCGCCGACGTGCTCGATCTCCACGGCCTCGTCCGACTCGGCAGCGTCGGGCTCCAGCTCGCCCTGCGGGGTGTCCTCGGACTGGCTCGCGTCCGGCTCGGTCGGGTCCGCCTCGGCCGCGTCCGGCTGGCTTGCGTCCGGCTCGGTCGGGTCCTGCGCGGTCGGGTCCTGCTCGGACGCTTCGGTCTGTGCCGCCTCGGCCGTACCGCTCTGCTCGGACCCCTCGGTCGTCTCCTGCGCGGCGGGGGCGTCGTCCCCCGTGGTCTCCTCGTCGGCGGCCGACCCTGCCGCAGCGCCACCGACCGGTGCGGGAGCCAGGTCCTCCTCGTCGGCGAGCCGGTCGTCGAGGCGACGCAGCTGCCGGGCGAGGTCCTCGGCGGCCTCGTCGTCGCCGGCGGCCACGGCCGTCATCATCGAGCGCACGAGCGACATCTCGTGCACGAGTCGGGCCCGCCGGTGCAGGTGACGGTCCGGGCGGTCGGCACGGGCGTGGGCGTAGGCCTCCATGACCGTGTCGAGGGCCTCGGGGTGCAGCTCGTCGACGAGCGCGGCGAGGTCGTCGGCCGGGTCGGCGACCTGGGCCGACTCCCAACCGAGGAAGCCCTTGATCTCCGGCTCCTCGCCGTCGTCCGGGGTCGCGAGGACGGTGCCCCCGCCGATCGCCCCGTGCGTCGGCGTCGTCGTGAAACGCCACAGCGACAGGTCCTCGAGGGTGCGCTCCCAGCGGGTGAGCAGACCCGTGGGCACGCGCCCCATCGCGGCGGCCCGGTCGAGCTCGGCGAGGCGACGCGTCCGGTAGGCCTCCGCCTCGTAGACCGGCACTCCGGCCTCCTCGAAGATGCGTCGGTCGAGGTTGTGCAGCTGGGCGAGGGCGCGCCCCAGACCGGAGGCGAGCGCGGAGCCCGGGGCGATCGAGGCCAGCTCGACCCGACGGCCGGTGAGGTAGGCGCTGACGGCGGCGCGGCCCCCTTCGGGCAGCGGGACCCAGCCCTTGACGGCCGGGACGGGCATGGTCAGGCGACGGCTCAGCAGGGCCAGCAGCGCGGCCGACTGCTCGAGGCCGGCGGAGGCCGCGGGCGTGCGCGGGCAGCGGATGACCCAGCGGCGGTGCTCGTGGTCCTGGACGAAGGCGACGTCGTAGGGACGTGCGGGTCCGGTCCCGATGACCCCCTCGACGGAGGTCGGGTCGAGGCCGGGCACGGCAGCGCTGGCCAGTGCGGCGAGAGTCAGCGGTCCACGAGAGGTCACCCGCCCACCGTACGAGGCGCGGGCCGCCGAACTGGGGAGCAACGCCCTTCGCCGACCGATCCAGCCCGGTCCCGCGGACCTCCCTAGGGTGGGGAGCGTGGACCACGACCCGATGCACGACCTGCCCATGACCGCCTCCGCCATCGACCGGGACGGTCCCGCGCGCAGCGAGCCGGGGCTGCTCGAGACCCTGCTCGCCGACCCCGCCACCCGCGTGCTCGACCTGGTCGGCGACCGTGCGGCCCTCGAGCCCGACCGCACCCTCGCGCTGCGGGCGCCCCGGCCCGGCGACGCCGACGGCCTCCTGCTCTACCTCGGCCGGCTCGACGGGACCGCGCACCTCGCCGTCTGCCGCCCCACCCCGCCCGGGACACCCGTGCCGCGCGAAGAACGTCTCGACGCCGCCCCCTTCGCCAGCCTCCGCGAGGTCGCCGCCGACCTGCCCGCGGCGCAGGCCACCCTCTTCGCCACCGCGCTCGGCCTGGCCAACTGGCACGTGCGCCACCCGCGCTGCCCCCGCTGCGGCGAGCCGACCGACGTCGCCCAGGCGGGCTGGGTGCGACGCTGCCCGCACGACGGCGCTGAGCAGTACCCGCGGACCGACCCTGCGGTCATCATGGCCGTCACCGACGACCGCGACCGCCTGCTCCTCGCCCGCAACGTCGGTTGGCCCGAAGGGCGCTTCTCGGTCCTCGCCGGGTTCCTCGAGCCCGGCGAGACGATCGCCGGTGCCGTCGCCCGCGAGGTCGGCGAAGAGGTGGGGGTGTCGGTGACCGACGTGCGCTTCGTCGCCGACCAGCCGTGGCCCTTCCCCGCCTCGCTCATGCTCGGCTGCACCGCTCGCGCCACGACGACCGAGCTGACCTGTCAGCCCGACGAGATCGCCGAGGCGCGCTGGTTCACCCGCGAGGACTTCCGCCGCGAGCTGCTCGACGGCTACGTGCGCGCGGCGGGGCGCCTGTCGATCTCGGGCCGCCTCATCGAGGGCTGGCTCGGGCAGCGGTTGGACGAGGTGTCGGGGGAGGGTGAGAGGCTGCCCGGGTGATCGACGTGACCGGCCCGCAGTCCGCGGACGACATCCTCGACGCTCTGGACCCCGAGCAGCGCGAGGTCGCCGCCAACCCCTGCGGACCGATGGTCGTGCTCGCCGGTGCCGGCACCGGCAAGACCCGCGCGATCACCCACCGCATCGCCTACGGGGTGCGCTCGGGCGCCTACCAGCCGCAGCGGGTGCTGGCGGTGACCTTCACTGCCCGCGCGGCCGGCGAGATGCGCACCCGGCTGCGTGACCTGGGGGTCGTCGGGGTGCAGGCGCGGACCTTCCACGCGGCCGCGCTGCGACAGCTGCACTACTTCTGGCCGCAGGCCATCGGCGGTGCCGCGCCCGAGGTCATGGCGCAGAAGATCCCAGCCGTCGCCGAGGCCGCCTCCCGCATGGGCATGCGACTCGACCGATCCGAGCTGCGTGACGTCGCCTCCGAGATCGAGTGGTCCAAGGTCTCGCTCCTCACCCCCGAGACCTATGCCGCGTCCGCCCGGCGGGCCCGCCGCGAGCCGCCCGGCATGGACCACACCGCGATGGCCCGGCTCATCTCGACCTACGAGGACGTCAAGGGCGAGCGGGGGGTCATCGACTTCGAGGACGTCCTGCTGCTCACCGTCGGCATCCTCGAGGAGCGCGAGGACATCGCCCGCACGGTGCGCGACCAGTACCGGCACTTCGTCGTCGACGAGTACCAGGACGTCAACGCGCTCCAGCAGCGCCTGCTCGACCTGTGGCTCGGTGGGCGCGGCGACATCTGCGTCGTGGGCGACCCCGCCCAGACGATCTACTCCTTCACCGGCGCCACCCCCGAGCACCTGCTGAGCTTCACCCGCCACCACCCGGGGGCGAGCACGGTGCGCCTCGTGCGCAACTACCGCTCCACCCCGCCGGTCCTCGCGCTCGCCAACCGGATGCTCACCGACACCAACGGGCAGCGGCGGGGAGGGTCCGTCGAGCTCGTGCCGCAGCGCGAAGGGGGGACCCCGCCCCAGCTGACCGCGCTCGACGACGACCCGGCGGAGGCCGCGTGGGTGGCGGCCAAGGTCAAGGAACTGGTCGGGCAGGGCCGGCCGCTGCGCGAGATCGCGGTCCTCTTCCGCACCAACGGTCAGTCCGAGGCCTTCGAGTCGGCGCTGGCCGACGCCGACGTGCCCTACCTCGTGCGCGGCGGCGAGCGCTTCTTCTCCCGCTCGGAGGTCCGCGAGGGGATCCTCCTGCTGCGAGGCGCGGCCCGCACCGACGACGGCAGCAAGCCGCTGCCGGCCTTCGTCGGTGACGTGCTCGGCGGCATGGGCTGGCACGAGGACGCGCCCTCCGGCACCGGCGCGGTGCGCTCGCGCTGGGAGTCGCTCAAGGCACTCGTCGACCTCGCCGCCCGGCTGGCTGCCGCGAGCCCCGAGGCCCGGCTGCCCGAGCTCGTGCGCGACCTCGACGAGCGGATCGCCGCGCAGCACGCCCCGGACGTCGAGGGCGTGACCCTCGCGTCGCTGCACGCCGCCAAGGGGTTGGAGTGGGACGTCGTCTTCCTCGTCGGGTGCTCCGACGGGCTGCTGCCCATCACCATGGCCGAGGGTGTGGAGGAGATCGAGGAGGAGCGGCGCCTCATGTACGTCGGGGTGACCCGTGCCCGCGAGGTGCTCCACCTGTCGTGGTCGCGCGCCCGCAACCCCGGCGCCCGCTCGAGCCGACGGGTCAGCCGATTCCTCGACCACACCGCCTCGATCCTCGGGGAGGGCGCTCGCTCGACCCCCAAGCGCAGCAGCTCCTCCCGCGGGTCGGGCCCGCTCAAGCCCTCCCGCCCCAAGGTGTGCAAGGTGTGCGGTACCGAGCTCGCGACCGCCACCGAGCGGGCCTCCGGTCGATGCCCCGACTGCCCGCCGACCTACGACGAGGCGACCTTCGAGCGCCTGCGAGCCTGGCGCCTGGCCGTCTCCCGTGCGGCATCCGTGCCGGCCTTCGTCGTCTTCACCGATGCCACGCTCGAGGCCATCGCCGAGGCCGAGCCGACCGGGCAGCGTGACCTCTCGGCGATCAGCGGGGTCGGCCCGCGCAAGCTCTCGCTCTACGCCGACCAGGTGCTCGCCGTCGTCGGTGGAGCGGACCCTGACGAGGTCGCCGCGGCGTCCGCCGGAGAACCTGAGGCCTGAGCCCGCGAAGGTCGAAAATTTAATTCGGTTGGCACGCCCCCGAGGGCTGGTCTACGTTGGTTCCTGTCAGTCGGACACCGCGTGTGATCCGAAGAGCGCGTTGACGAGAGGAGGGCAGGACCCATGGACAACATCACGATGAACCTCATCCCGATGTCCGGTGCTGCCCTCGTGCCGTCTGCAGATCTCATCTGCGGCGCCACCGGCGTCTTCACCGATCGCGGCCGCACCGCCGCCGCCCCGAAGGCCCCCTTCGTCGTGGACCCGCGCCCTGCAGGACCTGCCGTCTAGACCAGACGGACCCACAGGTCTCCTCACAGGCCGCGGCATCCCACACCGGGAACCGCGGCCTTTGTCGTCCCCCCAGACAGCTCGACACACGCACCCCGCGTCAGGAGAACCCCGTGACCGCACTGACCACCCACCCACCGATACACCGGACGAGCACCCTCACGCCCTGCCAGGCGGAGGAGCCCGAGATCTGGTTCGCCGAGACCCCGGCAGGCGTCGAGTACGCCAAGGCCCTGTGCCAGGACTGCCCCTTCCAGCAGATGTGCCTCGACGGCGCGCTGGAGCGGCGCGAGCCCTGGGGCGTCTGGGGCGGAGAGCTCTTCGACGCCGGCCGGGTCATCCCCCGCAAGCGGCCCCGCGGCCGCCCCCGCAAGCACCCCATCCCCGCCTGAGCGAGATGACGAGAGGAGGCACCGACATGAAGTTCCCCAAGATGCCCCGCCTGCGGGCGACGGACCGGCCCCTGGCCTACGTCCCCGAGGTCGAGCGGCGCGAGCTGCTCGCCCGCCGGCAGGACCCCCGCCCCGCTCACCTGAGCTTCCGATGAGCACGACCGGCGGCGGTGTCGACCACGACTCCGCCCGAGAGGCCGACAGGCCCCACCCGATGCCCCGGGTGGGGCCTGTTGTCGTCGGTGGGGAGGACGAAGGGAGGGTCGTGGCAGGCTGGACCCCATGGCCAGATCCCTGCGCATCGCCCAGGACGAGAGCGCGGATGCGCTGCTGTCGTCGGACCCCTTCGCCCTGCTCGTCGGCATGCTGCTCGACCAGCAGTTCCCGATGGAGCGGGCCTTCGCCGGGCCGGCCAAGGTCAAGGAGCGCTTCGGCTCGCTCGACCCGGCGCGACTGGCGGACGCCGACCCCGAGGCCTTCGCCGACCTGTGTGCGACGCCGCCGGCGGTGCACCGGTACGGCCGCTCGATGGCCGGGCGGATCCAGGCGGTCGCGGCCGCGGTGCGCGACGACTACGACGGTGACGTGACGCGCATCTGGACCGGCGTCGAGACGGCGGAGGTCGTGCGCCGCCTCAAGGCGCTGCCCGGCTTCGGCGACCAGAAGGCGCGCATCTTCGCCGCCCTCCTCGGCAAGCAGCTGGGCGTGCGTCCCGACGGCTGGCGCGAGGCGATCGGCCCCTACGCGGAGGAGGGCTCGCGGCGCTCCGTCGCCGACGTCACCGACGAGACCTCGCTGCAGGAGGTGCGGGACTACAAGAAGGCCGCCAAGGCGAAGGCCAAGGCCGCGAAGTCCTAGGGGCCGCTGCGCCCCCTTCGTCGGCCCGGTCTGCGCATTTCCCTAGGGAAATGCCACCCTCCAACCGCATTTCCCTAGGGAAATGCGCAGGTCGGGTGGATCAGGCGTCGGCGAAGCCGGGCAGGTGACGCTCCATCGACGCCCGGGCGGGGATCGTGGCCTCGAGCTGGCTGAGGACGCCGGTCGCCCCGATGAAGACGCGGTGGATCATCGCGTACTCGCGCGGCATGTTCAGCCGTAGGCCGGTGGCGAACTCCGGGGCGCGCAGGTCGGTGACGCCACGGGCCGCACCCCGCATCCACTCGCGGGTGAAGGCGTGCTCGGGCTCGCGCAGCGGATCGACGAAGGGGAGGACGTACGCGAGCACCTCGTCGGCGTCGACCTCGATGCCGGGCAGGACGAAACCCTCGTCGCGCAGCCCGTCGAGGACTCCCTGGGCGTCGCCGTCGAGTGCCCGCCGCACGAGGCGGCCGACGACGTCGGGGATGCCGTCGGGCAGGCGGGCGACCGCGCCGTAGTCGATGACCCCGAGACGACCGTCGGGGGTCAGCCGGAAGTTGCCGGGGTGCGGGTCGGCGTGCAGCAGCCCGACCCGGCCGGGCCCCTCGAGGAGGAACTCGAGGTAGAGCTGCCCGACGCGATCGCGCACGTCCTGGTCGCCGTCGCGGATGACCTGGCCGAGGGAGGCGCCGTCGACCCACTCGCCGACGAGCACGTGCCGGGTCTGCAGGACGACATCGGGCACGGCCACGAAGGGGTCGTCGCGGTAGGCCTCGGCGAAGGCCCGCTGGTTGGCCGCCTCGAGCCCGTAGTCGAGCTCTTCGTCGGCAGCGGCGAGCAGCTCGTCGGTCACGGGCTTGATGTCGATCGCCGGCATCCACGTCGTCGCGACGCGGGCGAGCCGCGCGATCTGACGCAGGTCGGAGCGCAGCGCCCGGTCGGCGCCGGGGTACTGCAGCTTCACCGCCACGGTGCGTCCGTCGGCGGCCACCCCGCGGTGCACCTGCCCGATGGAGGCGGCGGCCACAGGCCGGTCCTCGATGGTCACCTCGTCTCGCCAGCGCCGGCCGAGGTCACGCGCGAGGATCTCGTGGACCTCGGCCGTCGACATCGGGGGAGCCGCGTCCTGCAGGCGGACGAGCATCTCGCGGTAGGGCCCGACCATCTCCTCGGGCATCGCGGCCTCGAGCACCGAGAGGGCCTGGCCGACCTTCATCGCGCCGCCCTTGAGCGAGCCGAGCACGGTGAAGAGCTGCTCCGCGGTGCGGCGCTGGATCTCTTCGCTGACGACGTCGGCCGGGGTGCCGGTCAGGCGCCGGCCCACGCCACGGGCGCTGCGCCCGGCATGGCCGAGCGGCAGCGAGGCGAGCCGCGCGGCACGACCGGCGGCTCCACGGGGGATCTGGTTCACCCGGCCATTGTGTCGTCCCGGGCTGGACGGGTGCTGGACCCGGACGTCGGGGGCGTCGTCGTCGCGTCGCCGGCCTCCGGGCGCTCGCCCGACCCGACCACCCCCAGGGTCGGCTCGGCCTCGTCGGCCGGCATGACCTCGTCGCCGCACTCGGGGCAGCGGGGGTGTGCCGGCCAGCGGTGACGCTCGAGGGTGGGCCCGGGCATCGCCACCTCGAAGGACCACTCTGGTGTCCCGAGCCGTCCGGCGACGTGGTCGAGCACGAGTGCGGTCGTCAGGCCGGCAGCGAGCAGGCGGACGGCGGGCAGGCCGTCGGCCGGCTCGGGGCCCGCGACCCGGGGGCGGGTGAGCTGAGCTCGCAGGTAGGGCCAGTCGGGGTCGACCCCGACTCGGGTGAGGTCCAGGCAGTGCAGGCAGGGGCGACCGCCGGGGCTGATCACCGGACCGATGCTCGCGTGGGCGGGCTGGCACCACAGCGGCAGCACCGGGGTGCCGACGGCGAGCCAGGGGTGCACCGCAGCGGGGTCAGCAGGTGCGGGGCTGGCGACGACGGCAAGGTCACGGGAACCCCCTTCGCCACCGAGGCGCACCCGGGTGACCTCGACCTGCCCGCCCTGCCGCAGGACGTCGGCGAGCAGGGCGGGCAGGGCGCCGGACCCGACGATCGCCACGCGGGGCAGCCCGGTGTCGGCGACCGGTGCGAGGAGCCCGGAGGCCACGAGCTGGTCGAGGACGAGGGTGGCTCGTGCCGGCTCGATGCTCTCGAGGGCGGCGGCGGTGACGGCTTCGGTGAGAGCCCGGTCGGGGTCGAGTGTGCTGAGCCAGCGCACCTCGGCGTCGGCGAGGCCGACCAGACGCAGAGACCGCGGACCGACGCCCAGCTGGACACTCCCGTCGGGCCGGCGAAGGGGGCGCAGCGCCGCCCCGCGTGGTGGGTGGGGAGGTGGGTGCATCGCCGCTCGCTCGTTCGCTCGGTGGGGGTGGGGACCACCTTGGCGCAGATCGTGGCGACGGCTGCGGCGTCATCCACAGGCCCTCCCGACGTGCGCATTTCCCTAGGGAAATGCGGCGGGGACGGAGGTGGCCCTGCGCATTTCCCTAGGGAAATGCGCAGGGTGGCGGTGATGTGCCTAGGCAGATGCGGCGAGCAGTTCGCGGATCGAGGCGTCGAGGTCGGGCGGCAGGTCGTCGACGGGCCACCAGGCGACGTCCAAAGACTCCTCGGAGACGATCGGCTCGCTGCCGGCGGCGGCCACCGCCACCCAACGCACGTCGAGGTGCTCGGTGCAGCGGGTGAAGCCCGAGCCGAGCGCGTGCCGGTCGAGCTGCGCCGGCCCGGGGAGCAGGGTCAGCGCGCCGGCGGGCAGGCCCGACTCCTCGACCGCTTCGCGGAGCGCGGCCTCGGCGACGCTCGCGTCGTCGGCCTCGATGTGCCCGCCGAACTGCAGCCAGCGCCCCACCTTGCGGTGCAGCGTGAGCAGGACCCGCTCGCGGGGTTCGTCGACGACGAGGCAGGAGGCGGTGAAGTGCGCCGGCGGGCCCGCCTTGGCGCTCGCCTGCTCGTGCGCGCCGAGGTGCGCGAGGTAGTCGCGTCGCAGCGCCTCCTGCTCCGCCGTGGGCGCGACCCAGCCCGACAGCAGCTCGCGCAGGTCCGCGTCGAGGTGCGCGTGCGTCGTCACTGGCCGTCGGGGGAGGCGCCGGATCCGCCTGCGGCAGAGCCCCCTTCGTCAGCCTCGCGCAGGATCGACTCGAGCGCTGCGTCCAGGTCGTCGCTCGCGGACGAGCCCCCGGCGGCGGTGCGCTCGACGAAGCCGAGGACGTCGTCGAGGTCTGCGCCCGTCGGCGCGACGTCCGGGTGGGCCCACACGCCGTCGCGGCCGGTGGCCCCGACGCGCTCCTCGAGCGCGGCGAAGAGGTTGGCCGCGTCGCGCAGCCGTCGCGGGCGCAGCTCGAGGCCGACGAGCCCGGCGAAGGTCTTTTCGGCCGGTCCGCCCGTGGCGCGCCGGCGGCGGATCGTCTCCGTCATCGCGGCCGTGTGCGGCAGGTGCGCGTCGGTCGCGCGGGCGGCCACGTGCTCGACCCAGCCCTCGACGAGAGCCAGCCAGGTCTCGAGCTGGACGAGCGCCTGCTCCTGCGCGGCCGTCGGGCTCGGGTTGAGGAAGCCGCCGGTCAGCGCCTCCTGCAGCGCCACCGGGTCGGAGGGGTCGACCTCGCGCACCGCCGCGTCGATCGCGTCGGTGTCGATCGCGATGCCCCGCGCGTAGGCCTGCACGGCCGCGAGGATCTGCGGGCCGATCCACGGCACCGCGGTGAAGAGACGCATCCGCGCCGCCTCCCGGGCCGCGAGGTGCAGCCACACCTCGTCGAGCGAGACCTCCAGCCCCTCGGCGAAGGCCGCGACATTGCCCGGCAGCAGCCCCACCTGCGTCGTGAGCAGCGGGACGCCCGCCTCGGTCGCGGTCAGGGTGTCCGCCGACAGCGCCCCGACCGCCTCGGCCGTCTGCGCCGTCATCAGCTGCGAGGCCATCGTGTCGACGAAGGGAGCGAGCTGCTGCTGGAGTGCGGACAGGTCCATGCCCGCCGGCAGCCCCAGCGCCTGCAGGTCGGGGGCGCCGGGCTCGTCGAGTCGCGAGGTCATCGACGTGCGGATCGCGCCGGACAGCCCGTCGGCGACCGGGTCGACGAGCGAGGCCCACACGGGCATCGTCGCCTCGATCCAGTCGGTGCGCGAGAGGGCGGCCCCGGTGAGGGCGGGCGCCTCCAGGTCCGTCACCTGGTCGAGCCACAGCGAGGCGACCCGCACCGCTTGGTCGGCCAGACCGTGCTCGCGCTCGCCCATCGTGCGGTCGCCCGCCCCGTCGTCACCCTCGGCGACCTTGCGGGCGGCGGTCACCGCGGAGGTGACGTCCACTCCCTTCGACATGGCGCCGGGGGTGAACATCGCCTTGACCTGCGAGGTCATGGCGGCCACCTGTGCGGGGTCGGCGTCGGCGATCCCCATCGCGCGCAGCTGCTCGACGAGCTGGGGTGGCAGGTCACGGCCGCCGTTGAGGTCCCGGAAGATCCGCATGATCTCCGGGGGCAGCCCGTCGTCCCCGGGGGAACCGGATGGGGTGCTGGGGTCGTTGCTCACGTCGGCGTCTCGTCTCTTCCTGAGAGGATGTGCTGTCCTTCAACCCAACCACGAGCGGTCCCGGATGGTTCCCACCCGGGCCAGGAGGTCCCGTGACCCACCCGGTCCAGCCGGTCAAGAACACCGTCCCGCGCAGCGAACGCATCGCCCGGTGGATCCTCGTGGTCTCCTTCCTGCTGCTCATCGTCGTCCTCGCGGGCATGCTCATCAAGGTGCCGTACGCGGTGGAGCGGCCCGGCCCGGTCACCGACACCCTCGGCACGCTCGACGACGGGACCTCGCTCGTCGCGGTCAAGGGCGCGAAGACCTACCCGACGGAGGGGTCGCTGTACTTCACGACCGTCCGCGTGGTCGGTGGTCCCGAGCGGCACATCAGCGGCTGGGAGTGGGTCATGGGCCACCTCGACGACGACTCGCGGGTGGTGCCGGAGGAGCAGCTCTTCCCGGCCGACACCTCCGAGGAGGAGATCGAGGAGATGAATGCCGCCCAGATGCAGGGCTCGCAGAAGAACTCGATCGCCGTCGGCCTGCGCAGCACCGGCGCCACGGTGCCCCAGGTCAACGTCGTCGGCTCGATCGCGACGAAGCTGCCGGCCAAGGGCAAGCTCGAGCTCGAGGACGAGATCGTCTCCGTCGACGGCAGCCGCACCCGCACCGTCGCCGACATCGTCGACAAGATCTCCGCCCGTTCACCCGGTGACGACGTCGAGATCGTCGTGCGCCGCGACGGCAGGCTGCGGACCGTGAAGCTCACGACGGCCGACCTCGGGGATGGCCGCGCTGGGGTCGGCATCGGCGTGGAGCCGCAGTACGACTACCCGGTCGAGGTGCGCATCGACGCCGGCCGGGTCGGCGGGCCGAGCGCCGGCATGATGTTTGCGCTCGCCGTCCGCGACCGCCTCACCCCGGGCGCGATGACCGGTGGCCAGCGCATCGCCGGCACCGGCACGATCGACGATGCCGGGGTGGTCGGCCCGATCGGCGGCATCGCGCAGAAGATGGTCGGCGCCCACGACGCCGGCGCGCGGTGGTTCCTCGCGCCGGAGAGCAACTGCGGTGACGTCGTCGGCCACGTGCCGGAGGGCTTGACGGTGGTGCCGGTGGGTGACTTCGACGACGCCACGGAGGCCGTCGACGACATCGCGAAGGGGGAGACCGCGGACTTCGCCACGTGCGAGGACGTGGTCGCGCGCTGACCCGGCCCGCCCCCTTCGTGCTATCTGCCTAGGCAAATGCGAACCCCCTGCGCATTTCCCTAGGCAAATGCGAACCCCCTGCGCATTTCCCTAGGTAAATGCGGACCCCTTGCGCATTTCCCTAGGGAAATGCGGTCTTCCACGTGCCTGTGCCGAGGGGGATGCGCAGGTCAGTCCTCGAGGGTCGCGCGCAGCGCGTGCACGAGGCCGGGGGCGATGTCCTCTCCCTTCGCCACGCGGTCGTCGCGGTCGTTGGCCCGCTGACGCAGCAGGCACACGGCGCGGCCGTCGCGGTGGACCGCGACGAGCAGGCGCACGTCCTCGCGCTGCGGGTGCTCGGCCAGGGCGTCGACGGCAGCGGTCGGGTCCTGCGGCAGGTCGCGCTCGGCGCCCGGCGGGATGACGATGCGCTCGACGGCGAGGGCGACGCCGTGCACGGTGTCGGGCCAGGCCATCCGCCCGAGCAGCGACTCGAGGTTGGCGGTGCGCGGCAGATCCTCCTGCTCGATGGCGGTGAGCGCGCCGGGAGCGCGGTCGGCGTCGCCGGTCAGCGAGGCGGCGAGCGCCGGCTCGGCCGCGATGAGCGCGGCGGTGTCGACGAGCGCGAAGACGCGCGGGTTCTGGTCCCACCCGGCCGAGGCGACGTGGCGCTCGGTCTCGAGCGCGGCGACCTCGAGGGGCTCCGCAGTGGGGACGCTGTCGGGGGTGCTGGTGGATGACGAGTCGGGCACGATGCCCATGCTGCCCTACGGCGCCTCAGGTGCGCTGGGTACCGTGGCCCCACCATGAGCAGCGCGAGTTGGCCGGATGACGAAGGGGGCGCGCCGCCGCCCCGGGACGAGGGTCCGCCCTCCCGACGTGTGCCGCGGGGGCGGGTCGGCAAGGTGGCCTTCGTCGTCGCCGTGGTCCTGCTGCTGCTCAGCCTGGCGGCGAGCCTGTGGACCGAGTCGTTGTGGTTCAGCTCCCTCGGCTACTCCGACATGTGGTGGACGCGCCTGCGCACGCAGGTCCTGCTCTTCGTCCTCGGCGGGCTGATCACCGCGCTGCCCATCGGGCTCAGCCTGTGGCTGGCCCACCGCACGCGCCCGATGTCGGTGCCGATGACGCCGGGGGAGCAGGCGCTCGCGCAGTACCGGCGCGCCATCGAGCCCTTCCGCAAGGTGGCGGCCATCGCCCTCCCCGCGGTGTTCGGCGTGCTCGGCGGGCTGGCTGCCGCCGGCCAGTGGCAGACCTGGCTGCTGTGGCGCAATGGCTCGAGCACGGGCACGACCGACGCGGAGTTCGGTCGCGACATCAGCTACTACCTCTTCGCGCTGCCGTGGTGGAGCTTCGTCGTCGGCTTCCTCACCGTGGCCGCGCTCGGGGCCCTCTTCGCGGCGGTCTTCACCCACTACGTCTACGGCGGCATCGTGCCGACCGGTCGGGGTCGGTCCACGCGCGTGGCCTTCCTCCACCTCGCGGTCATCGCCGCGGTCCTCGCCCTGCTGCGGGCGTGGAGCTACGTGCTCAGCGCACACTCGCTGACGACGCAGGAAAACGAGGTCCTCACCGGTGTCGGCTACACGGGCGCGCACGCGCTCGTGCCGACGAAGTACATCCTCGCGGTCGCCGCCGCGATGTGCGCCGGGCTCTTCCTCGCGTCGGTGCGCTCGCGCTCGTGGCGCCTGCCGCTCATCGCCGTCGCGACCCTCGTCGTGCTGTCGGTCGTCGTCGGCTCGATCTACCCGGCGCTCGTGGAGACCTACAAGGTCAGCCCCTCGCGCAACTCGCTCGAGGAGCCCTACCTGCAGCGCAACATCGACGCCACGCGTGCGGCGCACGGGGTGACGGGGGTCAAGACCGACAGCTATGACGCGGTCTCCGACGTCGAGTCGGGGCAGCTGCGCGAGGACGCCGCGTCGATCCCGGGCATCCGGCTGCTCGACCCGGCCGTCGTGAGCACGGCCTACCAGGAGCTGCAGGCGCAGCAGCCGTACTACACCTTCCAGGACGAGCTGGACGTCGACCGCTACGACATCGATGGCGAGACCGTCGACGTCGTCGTCGGTGCCCGCGAGCTCGACCTCGACAAGGTGCCGGCGGACCGCCGCGACTGGGTCAACGACCACACCGTCTACACCCACGGCTACGGGCTGGTCATGGCCCGCGGCACGCAGGCCCGGGCGGGCAACCCGCAGTGGATCACCCCGGAGGACGAGCTCGGCGAGTACGAGCCGCGGATCTACTTCGGCGAGGAGATGGACCACTTCTCGATCGTCGGGCAGGGCGACACGACGACCCCGCGCGAGATCGACCAGCCGACCGGCGGCGAGGAGTCGCGCTACACCTACCAGGGCGAAGGGGGAGTGGCGATCGGTTCGCGGATGCGCCAGGCCGCCTACGCCGTGACCCACCGGGACCTGAAGTTCCTCCTCTCCGACGCGGTCGGGTCGGACTCGCGGCTGCTCGAGCACCGCACCCCGTCGGAGCGGGTGCAGCGGGTCGCGCCGTGGTTGACGCTCGACGACGACGTCTACCCGACGGTCGTCGACGGGCGGATCCAGTGGGTGGTCGACGGCTACACGACGTCGCAGAACTACCCCTACAGCACCGCCTTCTCGATGTCGGGCGTGCAGTCGGGTCAGGTGTCGTCGGTGCAGACCCAGCAGGCGAGCTCGCTCGTCGGCGACCGCATCAACTACATGCGCAACTCGGTCAAGGCGACCGTCGACGCCTACGACGGCACGGTCAAGCTCTACACGTGGGACGAGAGCGACCCGATCGTCAGCGCCTGGGATAAGGCCTTCCCCGGTCTGCTCACGCCGAAGGAGGAGATCAGCGGCGACCTCATGTCGCACCTGCGCTACCCGGAGGACCTCTTCCGGATGCAGCGCGCGGTGCTCGCCGACTACCACGTGACGTCGGCGGCGGACTTCCGCGCCGGCCAGGACCGCTGGCGGGTGCCGGACGACCCGTCGCGGGGCAACGACGGGGTCGCCCAGCCGCCGTACTTCCTGTCGCTCGCGATGCCCGACCAGGAGCAGCCGGCGTGGTCGCTCACCTCGACGTACATCCCCCGGGGCACGCGCAACGTCATGGCCGGGTACCTCGCGGTGGACGCCGACGCGGGGTCGGTGAAGGGCACACCCGCCTCGGACTACGGCCAGCTGCGCCTGCTGTCGGTGCCGCGCAACACCACGGTGCCGGGTGTCGGTCAGGTGCAAAACGACATCGTCTCGTCCAACGCGACCTCGGGTGACGGCAGCCAGACGCTGACCGACTACCTCAACAACGCCAACCGTGGCGGGTCGCAGGTCTCCTACGGCAACCAGCTGGCGCTGCCGGTCGGCGAGGGCTTCCTCCACGTCGAGCCGATCTACCTGTCGTCGGCGTCGGGGACGAGCTATCCGCAGCTGCGGATCGTCATCGTCACCTTCGGTGGCAAGGTCGCCTGGGCGCAGGACCTCGAGACGGCGCTCGACGAGCTCTTCGGCGGGGACGCCGGTGTGACGGCCGAGGGCAAGCCGAGCGGCGAGCCGACGAAGAAGCCCGAGGAGCCCGATGAGCCCAAGAACCTCTCGGCCGACGACAAGAAGCTGCGCCAGGCGATCGCCGGGATGCAGAAGGCCTACAAGGACGGTCAGGACGCCCTGAAGAAGGGCGACTTCGCCGCCTACGACGAGGCCCAGAAGGAGCTGAAGAAGCAGCTCGAGGAGGCTGCCAAGGTGCAGCCGGGAGGGGGCTCGGCCGACCTCGACGCGGGCTGATTTGGTCCTCCCCGTGCGTTCACGTAGAGTTAATGACGCAACGACGCGGGGTGGAGCAGTTCGGTAGCTCGCCGGGCTCATAACCCGGAGGTCGCAGGTTCAAATCCTGCCCCCGCTACCACTCCGAGAGGCCCCCGACCATCTGGTCGGGGGCCTCTCGCATGTCAGGATCCCTTCGAGATGGCCGCGGGTGGCCTCCTCAGGGATCGGGGTGGTGGCCAGCTGGGAACCCGGCGTCGTTGGTGGCGCGTGGTCCCCCTCTCCGGGCAACCAGGTGACATCACCGACGCCAGGTGACCTCAATGACGCCGGGCAGCGCTGGGGCCGCGGGGGATCACGGTCGGTCACCCGTGGCGGGGCTGCGCCGAGTGTTCACCTTGGTGGGGGATCCTGCCCTCCGTGACGCTCCCTTCGCCCCTGCTGCCCGCGCTCCTCGCGGGTGATCGCGCGCCCGCCCCGCGCACCCTCGTCGACATCTTCACCGCGGTCGTGGCCGCCCACCCGGACGCGCCGGCCGTCGACAGCGGGCAGGAGATGCTCACCTACAGCGAGCTGGCGGAGGCTGCCTCGGCGCTCGCCGAGCAGCTCGCCGAGCTCGGCATCGGGCCGGGGGACAAGGTCGGGGTGCGCATCCGTTCCGGCTCGACCGACCTCTACGTCGCCATCATCGGCATCATCCTGGCCGGCGCCGCGTACGTCCCCGTCGACGCGGACGACCCCGACGAGCGGGCCCGGGTGGTCTTCGAGGAGTCGGCCGCCGCGGCCGTCGTCGGCAACGACCTCGTCATCTCGACCACCCCTGTGGGACAAGGGCGCTCGTCGATCGAGCCGTCGTCGCCCACGACCGAGGACGACGTCTGGGTGATCTTCACCTCCGGCTCCACCGGCAAGCCGAAGGGCGTGGCCGTCACCCACCGCAATGCGGCCGCCTTCGTCGACGCCGAGTCGCAGATGTTCCTCGTCGACGACCCGATCGGCCCGGGGGACCGGGTCATGGCCGGCCTGTCCGTGGCCTTCGACGCCAGCTGCGAGGAGATGTGGCTCGCGTGGGCCTACGGCGCGTGCCTCGTGCCGGCCCCGCGCTCGCTCGTCCGCTCCGGCGTCGACGTCGGGCCGTGGCTGGTGGCCAACGAGATCACCATCGTCTCGACGGTGCCGACTCTCGTGTCGCTGTGGCCGCCGAGCTCGCTCGAGCGGGTGCGCCTGCTCATCATGGGCGGCGAGGCCTGCCCGCCCGAGCTGGCCGCCCGCCTCCAGTCGCCCGGGCGCGAGGTGTGGAACACCTACGGCCCCACCGAGGCCACCGTCGTCGCGTGCGGCGCCATGCTCGACGGCACCGACCCGGTCCGCATCGGGCTGCCGCTCGCCGGCTGGGACCTCGCGGTCGTCGACAAGGAGGGCCACCCGGTCGCGGAGGGCGAGTCCGGCGAGCTGATCATCGGCGGCGTCGGCCTGGCCCGCTACCTCGACCCCGCCAAGGACGCGGAGAAGTACGCGCCCATGCCCACCCTCGGCTGGGAGCGCGCCTACCGCTCCGGCGACGTGGTGCGCAACGACCCCGACGGTCTCGTCTTCGCCGGTCGTGCCGACGACCAGATCAAGCTCGGCGGGCGACGGATCGAGCTCGGCGAGATCGACGAGCAGCTGCTGCGGGTGCCCGGCGTCGTCTCCGCCGCGGCGGCGGTCCGCTCGACCCAGGCGGGCAACAAGCTGCTCGTCGGCTACCTGACGACCGACGAGCGCTACGACGCCGCCCACGCCCGCGACCTGCTGCGCGAGCGCATGCCCGCGGCCCTCGTGCCGCGCCTCGCCGTTGTCGACGAGCTGCCGACGCGCACGTCAGGCAAGGTCGACCGCGACGCGCTGCCGTGGCCCCTGCCCACCTCGACCGACACCCCGGCGAAGGGAGAGCTCGGCGAGACCGCGCAGTGGATCGCGGCGATCTGGGCCGAGATCATCGGCGCGGACGTGGGCGACCCGAGCGACGACTTCTTCGACCTCGGCGGTGGGTCGCTCACCGCCGCGCAGGTGGTGAGCCGCCTGCGGGAGAAGAACCCCGAGACGACCGTCGGTGACCTCTACGCCCACCCGAGCCTCGGGGACCTCGCCGCCTGGCTCGACGAGTCGTCGGCCGCGTCGACGATGGTGCGGACCAATCGCAAGGTGCGCCCGATCCGCACGAAGACCCAGGTGGCGCAGCTCGTCGGGATGATCCCCCTTCGTGCCCTCGCCGGCATGCGCTGGCTGGCGTGGCTCGTGCTCGGCGCGACGATCGCCCACCCGGCCCTGCCGTGGCTGCCGACCTACCCGCTGTGGCTCGTCGCGCTGCTCGCCGTGGTCTTCATCGCCGCGCCGGGCCGCATGGCGCTCGCCGCGCTCATCGCCCGGGTCCTGCTGCGCGGCGTCGAGCCCGGCTCGCACCCGCGCGGCGGCAAGGTCCACCTGCGGCTGTGGCTGGCCGCCCGCACCCAGGACGAGCTCGCCGCGGCGGCGCTCTCGGGCGCCGTCTGGTTTCGTTGGTACGCAAGGCTGCTCGGCGCCAAGATCGGCGAAGGGGTGGACCTGCACGCCCTGCCGCCGGTCACCGGATGGCTCGACGTCGGGCCGGGGGCCGCGATCGAGCCCGAGGTGGACCTGCTCGGCTACTGGATCGACGGCGACCTCGTGCACGTCGGCCCGATCAGCATCG
Source organism: Janibacter hoylei PVAS-1 (assembly GCF_004025845.1). Lineage (NCBI taxonomy): Bacteria > Bacillati > Actinomycetota > Actinomycetes > Micrococcales > Intrasporangiaceae > Janibacter > Janibacter hoylei. The sequence continues at coordinate 38,375 of NZ_PIPF01000012.1, read as the reverse complement.
GCGCCAAGGCCCGCATCGGCGCCCGCAGCACCCTCTCGCCGGGTGCGGTCGTCGGTCGCGGCGCCGAGGTCGCACCGGGCTCGCACGTGCTCGGCACGGTGACCGCGGGGGAGGCCTGGTCCGGCTCGCCCGCCGAGCGCCGGGCGCCCGCCCGGGGCCCGTGGTCGAGCCAGGAGGCACCCGCGCCGCGTCGGTGGCTCGTCTGCATGGGGGTCGTCGCCGTGCTCGTCGCCAGCCTGCCCGGCATCGCCACCCTCGCGGGGGCGGCCGTCCTGTGGCCGGCGCTCTCCGGCGCCGACTCGCTCGGCGACGCCGTGCGGGCCGCGCTGCCGTGGCTGCCGCTGGCCGCCCTCGTCGGCTACCTCACCCTCGCCCTCCTCGTCATCGGACTGACCCGACTGCTCGCGACCCGGATCGAGCCGGGGCACTTCCCCGTCCGCTCGGCCGAGGGACTGTCGATCCTCTACACGGTGCGCCTGCTCGACCACGCCCGCGACTGGCTCTTCCCCATCTACTCCAGCGCCTTCACCCCGACCTGGCTGCGGCTGCTCGGCGCCCGCGTCGGTGAAGGCGTCGAGGCCTCCACGGTCCTGCTCATCCCCAAGCTGGTGCGCGTCAACGACCACGCCTTCCTCGCCGACGACACCCTCGTCGGGTCCTACGAGCTCGGTGGCGGCTGGATCCGCGTCGAGCGGGTCAAGGTCGGCAAGCGGGCCTTCGTCGGCAACTCGGGCATGCTCGCCCCCGGCCGGCGGGTGCCCAAGCGCTCGCTCGTCGCCGTGCTCTCCGCGGCGCCGCAGCGGGGCAAGGCCAAGGCCGGCGACTCCTACATCGGCTCGCCCCCGCGCAAGCTGCGCCGCACCGCGGACGACATGGACTCCAGCCGCACCTACGACCCGCCGACCCGGCTCAAGGTGCTGCGCTCGCTCGTCGAGCTCTGCCGCGTCGTGCCCCTGCTGTGCGGCGTGGCCCTGCACCTCGCCGTCGGGCTGACCCTGCTCGCCTTGCTCGACCGGTCGGTCTGGGCCGCGGTGCTCCTCGCCGGCCCCGTGCTCCTCGTCGCCGGGCACCTCGCGGCAGGCCTCACCCTCGTCGCCAAGTGGGTCCTCGTCGGCCGCCACCGCGAGGGCGACCACGAGCTGTGGACCTCCTTCGTGTGGCGCAACGAGCTCGCCGACACCTTCACCGAGGTGCTCGCCGCGCCGTGGTTCGCCCAGATCACCGTCGGCACGCCCGCGCTCAACGCCTGGCTGCGCCTCATGGGCAGCCGGATCGGCGAAGGCGTCTGGTGCGACACCTACTGGCTCCCCGAGAGCGACCTCGTCGAGCTCGGCGACGGCGCCACCGTCAACCACGGCTGCGTCGTGCAGACCCACCTCTTCCACGACCGGGTCCTCCAGATGGACCGCGTCGTGCTGGGCGCGGGCGCGACCCTCGGCCCCAACAGCGTCATCCTCCCTTCGTCCAGCCTCGGCCGGGACGCGACGGTCGGACCCGTCTCCCTCGTCATGCGCGGCGAGGGCGTACCGTCACGCACGCGGTGGATCGGCAACCCCATCGGTCCCTGGGAGGAAGAGGAAGCGTGAGGCGCAAGGGCACGGACGACTACGTCCCCGGGCACGGGGACGCCCGCTACGACGTCGAGCACTACGACCTGGTGCTCGACTACAAGGTCGCGGGCAACCGCCTCTCCGGGGTGGCGACGCTGCGCTGTCGCGCGCTCGAGGAGGTCAGCAAGGTCGACCTCGACCTGCACGGGCTGAGCGTCGCGCGCGTCCAGGTCGACGGGAGCAACGTCAAGTACACGCACCGCTTCGACACGCTCACGGTGACGCTCGAGGAGACCCTGTCCGCCGGAGCGGACGTCGAGATCACGGTCAAGTACGCGGGCGCACCCCAGCAGATCCGCAGCCGCAAGCTCGGCGAGGCCGGCTGGGAGGAGCTCGAGGACGGCGTGCTCGTCGCCGCCCAGCCGCACGGCTCCCCGTCGTGGTTCCCATGCAACGACCGGCCGGACAACAAGGCGACCTACGAGATCGCCCTCACCGCGCCGAAGGGGTACCACGTCGCCGTCGCCGGCGAGCTCGTCGACCGCAGCGCGAAGGGGAGCAGCGTCACCTGGACCTACCGCCAGGACGCGCCGATGGCGACCTACCTCGCCACCGTGCAGATCGGGCGGTACGAGGTCATCGAGCAGGAGGGCGCACCGGTGCCCGTGCGGGTCGTCGCCCCCGTCGACCGGCCCCGTGAGGGCTTCGAGGCGGCCTTTGGCATGCAGCCGCAGATGCTCGGCTTCTACGCGGAGCTCTTCGGCGACTACCCCTTCGCGTCGTACACGGCCGTCATCACCGACGACGACCTCGAGATCCCGCTGGAGTCGCAGGGGCTGTCGACCTTCGGGCGCAACTTCATGCGCGACGACTGGGACTGCATCCGGCTCGTCGCCCACGAGCTGAGCCACCAGTGGTGGGGCAACTCCGTGACCCTCACCGCGTGGCGCGACATCTGGCTGCACGAGGGCTTCGCCTGCTACTCCGAGTGGCTGTGGTCCGAGCGGATCGGGCTGATGACCGTCGGCGAGCGCGCCGAGGTCCACCACGAACGGGTGCGCACCGACGAGGGCCCCGACCTGCTCCTCGCGGACCCGGGCTCCGAGCTGATGTTCGACGACCGGGTCTACAAGCGGGGGGCGCTGCTGCTGCACGCGCTGCGGCACGAGATCGGTGACCGGGCCTTCTTCGAGGTGCTGCAGACGTGGACCGCCGCTCAGCGGCACCGCAACGTCACGACCGCGATGTTCGTCGAGCATGTCGAGAGCGTCACCGGGCAGGACCACAGCGACCTCTTCGAGCAGTGGCTCGACGCCGTCGAGCTGCCGCCGCTACCGGCCTGAGGGCCCTGGGATGACGACGACACTCGCGACGCACCCCTGCGGTGCCGTCACGTCGACGTGCGCCCAGTCGGCAACCCTGATCCGGCTCATCGGCGTCCGCAGACCGGTGCCGAGCGCCTTGAGCACCGCCTCCTTGCGGCACCACGCGAGCGCGCGCTCGCGGGGGCTGTCGGCGCGCTCGTCGGCGTGCAGCACGAGCGTCGGGTCCCACCGGGCGTCGACCGCGGCGACCGACTCGACGTCGATGCCCACGGGGTGCTCCGCCACGACCGTCACGAGGTGCTCCCCGCACCGCGACAGGCTGACGTGCGGGGTGCGCCCGTCGGCCAGGCGGGCCCACGGTCGACCGTGGGCGTCCGAGCCGCAGGCGGGGCAGTGCCGACCGGTGGTGGCGGGGACTCCCTCCGACCAGCGGTGCAGGTGGGCCCGCAGCTCGGCGTCGGTCCCTTCGAGACGCTCGCGGGGCGAGCTCCTCAGGGAGCATGGGGGGCTGGCGGGCTCGGTCCCTTCGAGACGCTCGCGGGGCGAGCTCCTCAGGGAACCGTCGTGCCAGGCGATGTCCACGGGTGGAGCGTAGGCGTGCGGGGGGCGGCAGAGGTCCTGAGGGTCTTCCTGATGCTCGGGCTGACGAGTTTCGGGGGACCGGTCGCGCACCTGGGGTACTTCCGCGAGGCCTTCGTCGTGCGGCGGCGGTGGCTCACCGAGGAGGCCTACGCCGACCTCGTCGCCCTCTGCCAGTTCCTCCCCGGCCCGGCGTCGAGCCAGGTCGGCATGGCCATCGGCCTGCGACGAGCCGGCCACCTCGGCATGGCGGCGGCCTGGGTGGGCTTCACGCTCCCTTCGGCCCTGCTCATGCTCGGCGCGGCCCTCGGCGCGCAGGCCGCCGGGCTCACCGGTGACGAGGGCTGGCTCCTCGGGCTCAAGGCGGCCGCCGTCGCCGTCGTCGCCCACGCGGTCGTCGGCATGGCCCGTACGCTCGCCACCGGCCTGCGCCGCGCCCTGGTCGTCGTCGCCGCCCTGGCCATCGCGCTGCTGCTCCCGACGGCCGTCGGGCAGGTCGGCGCGATCGTCGTCGGCGGGCTCGCCGGGCTGCTGTGGCTGCGCCCCGGGACGACGAAGGGGGACCCCGTCACCCCTCCCGTCCGCCGGCGCACCGCCGGACTCGCCCTCGGGGCCTGGGTGGCCCTGCTCGCGGTGCTCCCGCTGCTCGCGGCCCTCGTCAGCGGTCCCGCGCTCGGGGTCGTCGACGGCTTCTACCGCGCCGGGTCGCTCGTCTTCGGCGGCGGCCACGTCGTGCTGCCGCTGCTCGAGGCGGAGACGGCGGGCTGGGTCGGTCACGGCGACTTCCTCGCCGGGTACGGCGCCGCCCAGGCCGTGCCGGGGCCGCTCTTCACCTTCGCGACCTACCTCGGGGCCCTCGTGCCCGGCCTGCACCCCGCCGTCGGGGCGCTGCTCGCGACCCTGGCGATCTTTGCGCCGTCGGCGCTGCTCGTCCTCGGCGGGCTGCCCCTGTGGGACCGGCTGCGCGCCTCCTCCCGCGCCCGACGGGCGCTCGCCGGTGCCGGCGCCGCCGTCGTCGGGCTGCTCGCCGCGGCGCTCTACGACCCGGTCATCACGCAGGGGATCACCGGACCGTGGAGCGTCGTCGTGGCGCTGCTCGCCCTCGCCGCGCTGGCCTCCCAGCGGGTCCCCGCCTGGGCGGTCGTCCTCGGCGCCAGCGCGCTCGGCGCGGTGGTCCTGTAGCAGATCGGGGACGTCCGAGCGAGCGAGACTGACACGATTTCACCCTTCGACACACACTGGGCCACAATGGGAGACGTGAGCGCTAACTCTGGCAAGCACCGCGTCGTCATCATCGGATCCGGCTTCGGTGGCCTCTTCGCCGCGAAGGCCCTGAGCGGCAAGGACGTCGAGGTCACCCTCATCTCGCGGACCGGCCACCACCTCTTCCAGCCGCTGCTGTACCAGGTGGCGACGGGCATCCTCTCCGAGGGCGACATCGCCCCGGCGACCCGCGACATCCTCGCCCGCGACAAGAACGTGCGCACCATCCTCGGCGACGTCACCGAGATCGACGTCGAGGGCCGCACCGTCACCTCGCACTCGCTGAACCAGGCGACCGTCACGCCCTACGACAGCCTCATCGTCGCCGCCGGCGCCGGCCAGTCGTACTTCGGCAACGACCACTTCGCCCGCTACGCGCCGGGCATGAAGGACATCGACAACGCGCTCGAGCTGCGTGGGCGCATCTTCGGTGCCTTCGAGCTCGCCGAGACGTCGACCGACCCCGAGGACCGGGAGCGGCTGCTCACCTTCGTCGTCGTCGGCGCGGGCCCGACGGGTGTCGAGATGGCCGGTCAGATCGCCGAGCTGTCGCACAAGACGCTCGCCCACGAGTTCCGCCACATCAACCCGCGTGACGCCCGCGTCATCCTGCTCGACGGTGCGCCGCAGGTGCTGCCCTCCTTCGGTGACCGCCTCGGCGGCAAGACCCGCGCCAGCCTCGAGAAGCGCGGCGTCGAGGTCCAGCTCGGCGCCATGGTCACCGAGGTCGACGGCACCGGCATCGAGGTCAAGGACAAGGACGGCACGGTCCGTCGCATCGAGGCCATGACCAAGGTCTGGGCCGCCGGCGTCGCCGCCTCCCCGCTCGGCAAGATGATCGCCGACCAGGCCGGCGCCGAGGTCGACCGCGCCGGGCGCGTCCACGTCGAGGAGGACCTGACCGTCAAGGGGCACCCGGAGATCTTCCTGGTCGGCGACATGATCAACCTCAAGGGCTACCCGGGCGTCGCCCAGCTGGCGATCCAGGGTGGCCGCTACGCGGCCAAGGAGATCCTCGGCCGACTCGAGGGCAAGGAGCCGCAGGCCCCCTTCGTCTACAAGGACAAGGGCTCGATGGCGACGATCTCGAAGTACTCCGCCGTCGCGAGCATCGGCAAGATCAAGCTCACCGGCTTCATCGCCTGGTTGGCCTGGCTCGCCGTGCACCTCATGGCGATGGTCGGCTTCAAGAACCGCATCTCCACGCTGCTCAACTGGATCATCACCTTCGTCGGCAACAACCGCAACGAGCGAGCCACGACGATCCAGCAGGTCTTCGCGCGGCGGGCCTTCGAGGACCTCGGTCCCAATGCCTACCCCGAGCTGCCGCGGCGCGGCCACGAGGAGCAGCGCGACGCGTCGTAGGGTGCCTGCATGACGCTGGACTTCGCTCTCGAGGAGCACACCCTCGCCAACGGACTGCGCCTGGTCGTGCAGCCCGACGACACGACACCGACCGTCACGGTCAACCTGTGGGTCGGTGTCGGGTCACGTCACGAGGAGCCGGGGCGCACCGGCTTCGCGCACCTCTTCGAGCACCTGATGTTCCAGGGCAGTGCGCACGTGGCCAACGGCGAGCACTTCCAGGCGCTCATGGGCGTCGGGGGGCGGCTCAACGCGACGACCTGGTTCGACCGCACCAACTACTTCGAGACGATCCCCTCGGGGGCGCTCGAGCTGGCGCTGTGGCTCGAGGCCGACCGCCACGCCAACCTCCTCGCGGCGGTCAACCAGGCCAACCTCGACAACCAGCGGGACGTCGTCAAGGAGGAGAAGCGCCAGCGCTACGACAACCAGCCCTACGGCCAGGCGCTCGCGACGGTCTACGCCACGGTCTTCCCCGAGGGGCACCCCTACCACCACCCGACGATCGGGTCGATGGAGGACCTCGACGCGGCGTCCGTGCAGGACGTCCACGACTTCTTCACGGCGCACTACGCGCCGGACAACACGGTGCTGACGATCGTCGGCGATGTGACGGTGCCGCGGGCGATCGAGCTCGTCGAGCGCTACTTCGGGCACATCACGCACCGGGCGCAGCCCCGGCGGGCGCCGGTGGCGCCGCTGCCGCCGCTCAGCGAGCCGGTGCGGGTCGAGGTGGCCGACGAGGTGCCCAACGACCGCATCCACCTGGCCTTCCGGCTGCCGGCCGAAGGGGGCGACACCCGCGACGAGTTCCTCGCCGCGTCGATGGCGCTCGACTGCCTCGGCGGGCTGAGCTTTTCGCCGCTGGAGCAGACCCTCGTGCGTGACGAGCAGCTGGCCAACAGCGTCGACGTGGGCGCCATGGGCTTCGTCGACGGGGTCTCGCTCGGACTCGTCGTCGCGGACGTCGCCGACGGGGTCGACACCGACGCCCTGGAGGAGCGGATCTGCGCCGAGCTGACGGCCTTCGCCGACGCGGGGCCGACGCCCGAGCAGATTGAGGCGGTGCGCGCGCAGGCCGAGCGGGGCTGGCTGTCGGCGCTCGCGGCCAAGGACGAGCGGGCCGACATCATCGGGCACTACACCTGCCTCCACGACGACCCGGGCTACGTCAACACCTTCCTCGACCACCTGGCGGCCGTCACGGCCGAGCAGGTGCAGGCGGCTGCCGACCGGTGGCTGCGCCCGCAGAGCAGGGCTGCCGTCGTCTACCGCGTCGCCCAGGACCAAGAGGAGGTCGCATGAGCGACGTCGAGCAGAGCACACCGGTCGTGCCCCGCCCCGAGGTGCGGCCCGCGGAGGAGTGGAGCTTCCCTCAGCCGCGGGAGACGGTGCTGCCCAACGGCATCCGGGCCCTCGTGCACGACGTGCCGGGGCAGTACGTCATCTCCGTGCGGACCTCGGTGCCGGCGGCCCTGCGGCACGAGCCGCGCGAGGTCGAGGGGGTCGCGTGGATCATGGCGCGGCTGCTCGACGAAGGCACCCGCACGCACGGTCAGCGCGAGCTGTCGGAGCTGCTCGAGCGACGCGGCATCGCGATCGGCGCGGGCATGAGCGAGGCGAGCCTCGGCATCGACATGGACGTGCCGCAGCGTCACCTCGCTGAGGCGCTCGACCTGATGACGCAGTGCCTCACCGAGCCCGAGCTGGCCGAAGGGGAGGTCGCCCGGCTGCGGCGCACCCGCCTGGCGGAGATCGAGCAGGAGCGGGCCTCGGCCGGTCGCCGGGCGCTCAAGCAGTGGGCCGCGACCTACTACGACCCGGCGACCCGGGCCAGCCGCCCGGCGTCGGGGACGGCGGAGTCCGTCGCGGCGATCACGCGTGATGACGTCGTCGCCTTCCACGAGGCGCACGTGCACCCCGAGGGGACGACGGTCGTCGTCGCCGGGGACCTCTCTGGTGTCGACGTCGACGGGCTGCTGGCCCGGACGATCGGTGCGTGGACGACCGGGGGCCGCACGGTCTCGGTGGACCCGGCGCCGGCCCCGCGCGCGGCGGATGCGGCGCGGGTCGTGCTCGTCGACCGCCCGGGCTCCGTGCAGTCCGAGATCCTCCTCGGCAGCCCCGGACCGGACCGGCGGATCGACTCGGGGTGGGCCCCCTTCCCCGTGCTGGGCTACGTCGTCGGCGGTGCGCCCAATGCCCGCATCGACCAGGTGCTGCGCGAGGACAAGGGGTACACCTACGGCATCCGGGCGGGCTTCCGGCCGCGGCAGGTCGGATCGGCCTTCGTGGTGTCCGGGTCGGTGCGCGCCGACTCCACGGTCGACTCGCTGCGACTGCTCACGCAGATCCTCGACGACGTCGCCGGTGGGCTGACCGAGGAGGAGACCCGCGCGGGTGTCGACTTCATGACCCTCACGGCCCCGGGGCGGTACGACACCGCCGACGCCATCGCCGACGAGACGAGCGGGCTGGCGGGCGACAACCTGCCGCTGACCTTCACGAGCGACGTCGTCGCCGCGATGCGCGGGCTGACCGCCGCCGACCTCGACCGGGCCTGGCGCGAGCACGTCTCCGCCGAGCGCACGATCGTCGTCGTCGGGGACGCCGCGCTCTATCGCACCGAGGTCGAGGCCCTCGGTCTGGGGCCGGTGACCGTCGTCCCGAACTAGGGGAGCGAGTCGGCACGTGGTTGTGGGTTGAACCGGTAGCCCTCAGCGCCGGCAGCACGCGGGGGAGGCTCGCCGGCAGGCTGGGCTACCACTTCAACCCACAACCAGATGCAGCCTCTCGAGGTTGTCCACACATCGCGCGAGCCGAGGGCGGCGGGCACTCCCTTCGGCTGTGCTGGCGAGATGATCTACACGAGCCGTCAGGTCCACGCCCGGGTCACCGCCCGCGAGATCTCCCGGGTCATCGCGAGCGGGAGGCTGATCAGGGCAGGCCGCTACTACGTCACGCCGGACACGGCCGAAGGGGTGCGCGCGGCTCTCGCGGCCGGCCTGCGCCCGACCTGTGTCACCGCCGCCGAGGAACACGGGCTGTGGGTGCCGCCGGTGGCGGGGTGGCACGTGTACGCACGGCGCGGGAGTCCGGGGGCTGGGTGGGTCGGCCACGGGTGGCACCCGTCGTGGCCGGAGTCCGGACCGATCGCCTCGCCGGGGCTCCTGCTCCGGCACGCCATCAGGTGCCTTGACCCGCTCGAGGTCGGCATCCTGGCCGACAGTGCTCTGCACGAGGGCCTGCTGGACCAGGACGCGGTGGCCGCGCTGGCTGCGACTGCTCCTCGTGCGGTCCACCGGGTCCTCGAGCGGACGACCGGCACGGCGGAGTCGGGGACGGAGAGCAAGGTCAGGCTCTTCCTGCAGCTCCACAACGTCAGCGTCACCCCGCAGGTGAAGATCCCGGGAGTCGGACGCGTGGACAACCTCGCGGGCCGACGATGGATCGTCGAGTGCGACAGCCGACAGCACCACACCGGCAAGGAGACGTACGCCAAGGACCGGGCGCGTGATCTGCGAGCCCTCGAGCTGGGCTACTTCACGACCCGGCTCACCCACGCGATGGTCTTCGCCGGGTGGTCGAGGACATCGGCCACCCTGGTGCAGGTGATCAGGTCAGGTCGGCACCTGGACCCACCGGATCGCTGGGCCCTCTGACCATGGTTGTGGGTTGAACCGGTAGCCCTGGGCGCCGGCGGCCCGTGGGGGAGGCTCGCCGGCAGGCTGGGCTACCACTTCAACACACCATCAGCGGGGACCAGGGCCCCTCAGGCGTCAGGAGCCAGCCGAGCGAGCACCTCGTCGTGGAGCAGCCCGTTGGTGGCGACGGCATTGCCGCCCCAGGGGCCGGGCGTGCCCTCGAGCGAGGTGAACCGGCCCCCGGCCTCCTCGACGATCGCGACGAGGGCGGCCATGTCGTAGACCTCGAGCTCGGGCTCGGCGGCGACGTCGACCGCGCCCTCGGCCACGAGCATGTAGGACCAGAAGTCCCCGTAGGCGCGGGTGCGCCACATGTCGGAGGTCAGGTTGAGGAAGCTGCGCCCGCGGCCACCCTCGCGCCAGCCGTCGAGCGAGCTGTAGGACAGCGAGGCGTCGCCGAGCCGCCCGACGCGAGAGACGCCGATCTGCTTGGCCTGGGCGAGGGAGCGACCGCTCCACGCGCCGGCACCCTTGGCCGCCCACCAGCGCCGCCCGAGGGCAGGGGCGGCGACGAGACCAACGACGCAGTCCTCTCCGTCGACGAGGCCGATGAGCGTGGCCCAGACGGGCACGCCGCGCACGAAGTTCTTCGTCCCGTCGATCGGGTCGATGATCCAGCGTCGCTGCGACTCACCCGTGCTGCCGAACTCCTCGCCGAGGATCGAGTCGCGTCCGCGGGAGCGGGCCAGCTGCGCGCGGATGGCCTCCTCGCAGGACCGGTCGGCGTCGCTGACGGGGGTGAGGTCGGGCTTGGACTCGACGACGAGGTCGTCCGCCTGGAAGCGGGACATCGTGATCCGCTCGACCTGGTCGGCCAGCACGTGGGCCAGGCGCAGGTCGTCGGCGTAGGGGGAGGAAGCCATGCCGGTCAACGTACCCGGACCGCGGGGGTCGGGCGGTGTCAGCCCTGTGCTTCTTCGCCGGAGCGTGCTCGCAGCAGCCGACGAAGGGAGTCCAGCCGCAGCTCCCCGCCCGGCCCGGCGTGACCGGCCGCCACCCAGGCGTCGAGCGCGCAGTCGGGCTCGTCGTGGGAGCAGCCGCGCGGGCAGCCCCGGTCGGCGCCCTCGGCGAGCTCGGGGAAGTGCCCGATGATCCGGTCGGGCTCGACGTGGGCCAGGCCGAAGGACCGGATGCCGGGGGTGTCGATGATCCACCCCGCCGCGTCCGGGTCCATCTCCGCCTCCGTGGTGCGCATTTCCCTAGGCAAATGCGCGTCGGAGGGGTCGGGAGTGCGCATTTCCCTAGGCAGATGCGCGGGGAGGGGCGGCAGGCGCAGGCCGAGGGCGCTGGTCGAGGTGTGCCGCCCCCGGCCGGTGACGTCGTTGACGTGGCCGGTCGCCCGGTCGGCGTCGGGGCACAGCGCGTTGACGAGCGTGGACTTGCCGACGCCCGAGTGCCCGACAAGCACCGACGTGCGCCCGGCGAGGCGACCACGCAGCTCGGCGAGGCCTTCGCTCCCTTCGGTCAGCACGGACGTGACGACGTGGGGGACGTCGAGCGGGGCGTACTGCGCGAGGAAGTCCTCGGCCGAGGCGAGGTCGGCCTTGGTGAGCACGAGCAGCGGGTCCATGCCGGCGTCGTAGGCCGCGACGAGGCAGCGGTCGATGAGCCGGGGGCGCGGCTCGGGGTCGGCGAGCGCGGCCACGACGACGAGCTGGTCGGCATTGGCGACGATGACCCGCTCGACCGGGTCGGTGTCGTCGGCGGTGCGCCGCAGGACCGTGGCCCGCTCCTCGATCCGCACGATCCGTGCGAGGGTGTCGGGCCGCCCGGAGGTGTCGCCGACCATGGCGACTCGGTCACCGACGACGACGGGGGAGCGACCCAGCTCGCGGGCGCGCATGGCGATGACGATCCGCTCGGGCAGGCCCTCGCCGGCGGGGACGAGCGTCGTCCAGCGCCCCCGGTCGACGGCCGTGACCCGGCCGACGATCGCGTCCTCGTGCTTGGGCCGCTCCTTGGTGCGGGGGCGGGAGCCGCGGCGGTTGGGGCGCACCCGGACGTCCGACTCGTCCCAGCTGCGCGCGGACCTGGCCATCAGCCCTCCGTGGCCTCGAGCATGCCGTCCCACAGGTGGACGAACTGCGGCAGCGTCTTGCCCACCGTCGCCGGGTCCTCGATGACCGTGCCCGGGGCGCGCAGCGCGAGCAGCGCACCGGCCATGACCATGCGGTGGTCGGCATAGGTGTGGAAGGTGTTGGGGCGCAACGGTGCCGGGTCGATCCGCAGCCCGTCCTCGAGCTCGGTGACCCCGACGCCCAGGCCACCCAGCTCGCGCGAGAGCGCCGCGATCCGGTCGGTCTCGTGGCCACGGATGTGCGCCACGCCGCGGATGATCGAGGGCCCGTCGGCGCACGCGGCGAGGGCCGCGACGACGGGGGTCAGCTCGGCTGCGTCGTGCAGGTCGACGTCGATGCCGCTGGGGCGGCCGTCGCCGGCGACGGTGAGCGTGCGGGAGTCGAGGCTGACCTCGGCGCCCATCTGGTCGAGGACGTCGCGGATCATGTCGCCGGCCTGGGTGGTGTGCCCGGGCCAGTCGGGGACCGACACCCGGCCGCCGGCGACGAGCGCGGCGGCGAGGAAGGGCGCGGCATTGGACAGGTCGGGCTCGACGGTGACGTCGAGCGGCAGCAGCTCACCGGGCTCGACCCGCCAGGTGTTGGCCTCGGAGTCGTCGACGGCTGCGCCGGCGTCGCGCAGCGCCTCGACCGTCATCTCGATGTGCGGGAGCGAAGGGAGCGGCTTGCCGTCGTGCACGACCGTCACGCCCTCGTCGAAGAGTGAGCCGGCGAGCAGCAGGGCCGAGATGAACTGGGAGGACGCGGAGGCGTCGAGCACGACGCGCCCGCCGCGCACGGAGCCGGTGCCGTGGACGACGAAGGGGAGCGTGCCTCTCCCTTCGTCCTCGACGGTGACGCCGAGGTCTCGCAGCGCGTCGATGATCGCGGCCATGGGCCGCACCCGCGCGTGCTCGTCGCCGTCGAAGGTCACCGGAGCGCTCGCGAGCGCCGCGACCGGCGGCAGGAAGCGCATGACGGTGCCGGCGAGGCCGCAGTCGACGGGCCGGCCGCCGCGCAGGGTGGCGGGGGTGATGATCCAGTCGGGGGAGCCGCCGGTCGAGGTGGCGTCGTCGACGCCGGCGCCGAGCTGGCGCAGGGCCTGGGCCATGAGCTCGGTGTCGCGGGAGCGAAGGGGGCGACGCAGCCGCGAGGTGTCCGACGCCAGGGCGGCGAGGACGAGGTATCGGTTGGTGAGGGACTTGCTCCCCGGCAGCGTCACGGTCGCGTCGAGGCGACCGGACGCTGCCGGGGCGTGCCAATCAGGACTGGTCATCGCGGGTCAGGACACCGCACTTTTCGCCTGGAGGGCGGCCAGCTTGGCCTCGCGGGCCGCTGCCTTGCGGGCCTGGCGGGCGGTGCGCTCGACGCTCTCGCCGGCGAGCTTGGCGCGGTAGGCGACGCCGGGCTTGCCAGCGGTGTCGACGGCGGCGAGCAGCAGGCCACCCATGAGGCTGACGTCCTTGATGAACTGGGTGATCTTGCCGGCCTTGGCCTGCGGGTCGGACTCGGCCCAGAAGTTGTGCGTGGCCGTCGTTGGGACCATCGTCCCGAGCAGGAGGGTGGAGGCCAGGCGCGGAGCCTTGCCGGTGGCGAGGAGCGCGCCGCCGGCGACCATCGCGGCACCGTTGGCGCGCACGAGCAGCTCGGTGTCGTCGGGCAGCTGGGTCTTGGCCGCGAGCGGCTTGGTGACCGGCTCCGCGGCGGGGGCGTGGGCGGCGGGGAAGCGCAGTGCGTTGATCCCGCCCCAGATGAAGATGCCGGCGAGCATGGGTCGGGCGATGCGACGAACGATCATGGGTGATGCTCCTTGTCGTCGTGGGTGCGTCGGGAGGTTCCCGACGGTACGTCCCTACCGTAGTCGCCGCCGAGGCCTAGGCTCGAGGCGTGTGCGGACGTTATGCGGCCACGGCCAACCCGGATGACCTCATCGAGGAGTTCGAGATCGACGCGGACCGGACGGGTGACCCGTCGCGCTCGATCCTCAAATCCCCGCAGGACCCGCCGCCGGGGACCCCTGACTACAACATGGCGCCGACGAAGCAGGCCCCGGTCGTCCTCACCCGCGTGCCGAAGGGGGCCCTTCGAGGCTCGGGCCCGGGGGCCCTCGCACCTCAGGAACCGGGGGTGGGGGTGCGTCAGCTGCGGCTGCTCACCTGGGGTCTCGTGCCGTCGTGGGCGAAGGAGACCAAGGTCGGCCTGCGGATGACCGATGCCCGCGCGGAGACGGTGCTCGACAAGGCGGGCTTTGCCAAGGCGGCGGTCGCGCGGCGGTGCCTCGTGCCGGCGGCGGGCTGGTACGAGTGGCAGGTCTCGCCGGTGGCGACGGACAGCAAGGGCAAGCCGCGCAAGCAGCCCTTCTTCATCCACCGCGAGGACGGGCAGCCGATCGCCTTTGCGGGGTTGTACGAGTTCTGGCGGGACCGGACAGTGGTCGACAACGACGACCCGCAGGCGTGGCTGGCGACCTTCACGATCGTCACGACGGCGGCCGACCCGGGCATGGACCGCATCCACGACCGGCAGCCGCTGGTGCTCGAGCGGGAGGACTGGTCGCGCTGGCTGGACCCGGGGCTGACCGACCCGGCCGAGGTGGGGGAGATGCTCGCCTTCGCGCAGCCGGGTCGCTTCGCGGCCTACCCGATCTCGCCGGCGGTGGGCGCGACGCGCAACAACGGGCCGGGGCTGCTCGAGCCGCTGCCGGCGTCGGAGCTGGTCGGCGTCGTCGACCCGGAGACAGGAGAGGTGATCAACGGTGGTTGACGCGACCACGGAGGTGTCCACGCAGCAGGGCCCGGCCAGGGTCCACCTCACGCCGGCGAAGGGGGAGCCGCGCGGCTCCCTGCTGCTCACCCACGGGGCGGGCGGCGGCATCGGTGGCGTCGATCTCGTCGCGATCGAGGCGACCTTGCCGCAGCACGGGTGGCAGGTGGTGCTCGTGGAGATGCCGTGGAAGGTGGCCGGCAAGAAGGTCGCCCCCATGCCCCCGAAGCTGGACGCGGCCTGGCGCGAGATCGTCCCGGCGGTGCGCGGGCAGCTGCACGAGCGGGTGGTCTTCGGTGGGCGCAGCGCGGGGGCTCGGGTGTCGTGCCGGCTCGCGGTGGAGATGGGGGCGGCGGGCGTGCTGGCGCTGAGCTTCCCGCTCATCCCGCCGGGCAAGGGCGAGGAGGCTTCGCGCATCCACGAGCTGGTCCCGCCGGTCGAGGCGGGGCTGCCGGTGCAGGTCGTGCAGGGTGCCCGGGATGCCTTCGGCTCGCCGGCGAAGGTCCTCTCCCGGCTGCGGCGCGAGCTCGGCGACCGGGCGGACGAGGTCCTCGCCGAGCAGGTGCGGGTCGACGAGGCGCCGGGCACCCATTCCTTCACCGATGGTGACGCGGTGGCGGCCGCGGTCGTCGACTTCTGGGCCCCCGGCCCCTGAGGAGGAGGCCGTCCACGGCCCCCCGGTCCCTGCCCTTCGAGACGGCGCTGGCGCGCCTCCTCAGGACCCGGAGCGAGGCCGCCTGCGGCCGACGTCTCCCCTCCGGTCCCTGAGGAGCGAGGCCGTCCACGGCCGAGCGTCTCGAAGGGACGTCACCCACATCCCTTCGAGACGGTCGCGGGGCGACCTCCTCAGGGAGCAAGTGAGACAGCACCGGTCCCTGAGGAGCGAGGCCGCCTGCGGCCGAGCGTCTCGAAGGGACGTCACCCCACCTCCCTTCGAGACGGTCGCGGGGCGACCTCCTCAGGGAGCGAAAGTCTCCACTCCGGTCCCTGCCCTTCGAGACGGCGCTGGCGCGCCTCCTCAGGACCCGGAGCGAGGCCGTCCACGGTCGACGTCTCCCCCCGGTCCCTGAGGAGGAGGCCGCCTGCGGCCGAGGTCTCCCCTCCGGTCCCTGAGGAGCGAGGCCGCCTGCGGCCGAGCGTCTCGAAGGGACGCCATCCATCTCCCTTCGAGACGGTCGCAGAGCGACCTCCTCAGGGAGCGGGGGTAAGTCGCGGGGCGACCTCCTCAGGGAGCGGGGGGTAAGTCGCGGGGCGACCTCCGCAGGGAGTGGGGGGTCAGCGGCCGAGGGCGAGCAGGATCGCGAGCACCTCGTCGGGGTCGGTGAGGCGCTCGCCGTAGAGGTCGCGCACCTGGTTCATCCGGTAGCGCACGGTCTGCGGGTGGACGTGCAGCGTCTCGGCGACGAGCTCACGGCGCCCCTGCAGCAGCAGCCAGGCGCGCAGCGTGTCCTGGAGCCGCGCGGCGGTCTCCTCCGGCAGCCCGGCGAAGGGAGCCAGCGCCGCCTCGCGCAGGTCGGCCAGCGCCTCGGGGTCGGCGTGCAGCACGAGCTCCGGCAGCACGGCGTCGGTGTCGACGACCCCGGGCAGGTGCAGCTCGGCGGCGGCGAGGGCGCGGGTGTACGACCCGGCGACCCCGGCCCAGGGGCGGGCGGGGCCGACGGTGGCGGCGTGGCCGTCGAGGATCTCGAGCAGACGGGCCCGTGAGCGACCGCCGCTGTCGGGCACGAGCAGGACGGACTGGTCGGGGCCGGCGCCGGGGAGGTCCTCGGCGAGGGTGAGGGTCCGCGGGTCGAGCATGCCCGCGGTGGTCAGGAGGCGCTGGCGGTCGACGAGCACCGCGGTCAACGTGCGCGGGGGGACCCAGTCGGCGGCGGTGACGGCGTCGTCGAGGGCGGCTTCGGACAGCCCGGTGAGCAGGCCGCGGGTCAGGCGGTCGAGGTGGACGAGGCGCTCGCGCTCGGCGCTGCTCGTCTGCTGGTTGTGACCGGCGACGGAGGCGGCCGACAACTCATCGATGTAGGTGAAGACCAGCTCGGCGAAGCGCCCCAGCGTCGCGGCGTCCACCCCGGCCGCGACCGCCTCGACGGACAGCTCCCGCCACGCGGCGCTCGCGCCGACGCGGTAGGCCGACAGCAGCGCCTCGACCGGCCGCCCCCGCTTGGCCTCGGCCTGCCCGAGCTCGCTGGCAGCGGCGACGCCGACCCCGACCGGGGCCGTCTTGGGCGCGGTCCCGGAGGCCAGCCCGACGAAGCTCGCGAGCGAGACCTGCACCGCCCGCTCGATGATCTTGCCCATCCGCCCCTGGAAGGGCATGTCGTAGGCCGGCACCTGCTGCATGACCTCGGCGACGACGACCGAGGCCACGCGCGGCAGCTGGGCGCGAAGGGCGGCGACCGTCGCCTCGTCGAGGACCAGCCCGGCCGCCTGCCGGGCCGTGCGGCCCGGGCGTGCGGCCCGGCCTGTCGGCCCTGTGCTGTCCACGGCCACGGTCACTCCCTTCGTCCGCCGCCCGGGCACCCAGCCCGCATTTCCCTAGGGGAATACGCAGGCCTTGTCCCGAGCGAACAAATCTCCGGCTCGAACCTTACTCATCAAGGACAGCGTTTGGTCCCGGTTGACCCGGGAGGATGGAGGCATGACAGCAACTGCATCCCGTCCTCGGACCGGGAAGGGCACCCGTTCGCTCCGCGACACCGCTGCCCGCATCGTCCAGGGCCTGGCCACGCCAGTCGTGCCGGACGACTACCTCGACCTCTTCGCCCCCCTTCGCTCCGGGGCCGACCTGCGCGGCCGCATCGTCGCGATCACCCCCGAGACCCGCGACGCCGCGACGATCACCATCCGCCCCGGCCGCGACTGGCAGGGCCACGCGCCCGGCCAGTACATCCGCGTCGGCGTCGACGTCGACGGCGTGCGCCACTGGCGCGCCTACTCGCTGACCTCCGACACGAGCGCCCGTGACGGCCTGATCTCGATCACGGTCAAGGCGATGCCCGACGGCCTCGTCTCCCAGCACCTCGTCCACCGCGCCACGCCCGGCACGATCATCCAGATCGACCAGGCCAGCGGGGACTTCGTGCTGCCGCAGTCGGTCCCGGCGAAGGTCCTCTTCCTCACCGGTGGCTCCGGCATCACGCCCGTCATGGGCATGCTGCGCAACCACGACTTCGACGGTCTCGACGTCGTCCACGCCCACTCCGCGCCGACGGCCGACGACGTGATCTTCGCCCGCGAGCTCGCCGACGCGCCGACCGGCGTGCGCGCCATCGTGCGGCACACCGACGACGAGGGCATGCTCACTCCCGACCAGCTCGACGAGGTCGTCCCCGACTGGCGCGAGCGCGAGACGTGGATCTGCGGGCCGACCCCGATGCTCGACGCCTTCGAGGCGCACTACGCCGCGCACGGCCACACCGAGCTGCTCCACGTCGAGCGCTTCCGCCCGAGCATCGTCGAGGCGGGCGAAGGGGGCACCGCCTCCCTCCGCGTCGGCCAGGAGACCACCACGCTCGCCCTCGACGGCGGCACCACCATCCTCGACGCCGCCGAGGACGCCGGCGTCCTCATGCCGAGCGGCTGCCGCATGGGCATCTGCTTCGGCTGCGTCCTGCCCATGACCGACGGCTCCGTGCGCGACCTGCGCACCGGCGAGCTGACCACGACCACTCCCGACGACCCCGCGGTCAAGGTGCAGACCTGCATCTCCGCGGTCGCCGGCTCCTGCACGATCGAGACGACGGAGAGCTGACATGACTGCCACCCTCGAGCGCCCCACCCGCACCACCGACGCCCGCATCACCGGCGGCCGGTCCGAGGTCGTCCACACCCGCGTCAATGCGAGCGACGACCCGATCGCCCACCTGACCCCCGAGGACATCGAGGAGATCGGGCGCGAGCTCGACGAGATCCGCGCCTCGGTGATGGACGACCTCGGCGAGGCCGACGCCCGCTACATCCGCCGGATGATCTCCACCCAGCGCTACCTCGAGATGGGTTCGCGGGCGGTGCTGCTCTTCAGCGGCAACCCGATCGCCTGGGTCGCCGGCACCGCTGGCCTGAGCGTCGCCAAGATCCTCGACAACATGGAGATCGGGCACAACATCATCCACGGCCAGTGGGACTGGATGCGCGACCCCAAGATCCACTCGTCGGTGTGGGAGTGGGACAACGTCACCCCCGCCGACCACTGGAAGAACAGCCACAACAAGGTCCACCACACCTACACCAACGTCGTCGGCCACGACAACGACCTCGGCTACGGGATCATGCGGGTCGACGACGCCCAGAAGTGGTACCCCGCCTACCTCGCGCAGCCCCTGCTCAACTTCGTCAACGCGACCTTCTTCGAGTACGGCATCGCCGCCTACGACCTCGAGCTCGGCGCCAACTGGAAGACGCGCCAGGACAACCCGCAGTGGCAGGCCGAGGCCAAGCAGGTGGTCAACAAGATCAAGAAGCAGGCCGCGAAGGACTACCTGCTCTTCCCGCTGCTGTCCGGCCCCAACGTCGTGTCGACCCTTGCCGCGAACTTCGTCTCCAACATCGTGCGCAACTACTGGACGCACTCGGTCATCATGTGCGGCCACTTCCCGGCGGGGGTCAAGACCTTCACCAAGACCTCGATCGACGGGGAGACCCGCGGTGAGTGGTACCTGCGCCAGATGCTCGGCTCGGCCAACATCTCGGGGTCCAAGGCGATGCACATCGCGACGGGCAACCTCAGCTACCAGATCGAGCACCACCTCTTCCCGGACATGCCGAGCCGCCGCTACCAGGAGATCGCGCCGCGCATCCAGGCGCTCTTCGACCACTACGGCCTCGACTACGTCACCGGCCCGCTGCACCGCCAGGTCGCCTCGGCGTGGAGCGAGATCATCCGCCTGTCCCTGCCCAACGACACCTCGCTGCGGCAGACGGTCCACATCCTGCGGACGAAGGGGATGAAGGGCCTCAAGGCGCGCGCCCGCGCCACCCGCCCGCGCGTGGCCGGCTGACCCGTCCGTGTCGCCTCCCGTGGTCGGTGGCCGGTCCCCGTAGGACGTGCTTCGACACCCCCACGGGTGGTACGACGCCGGCCGTGCGCGATCGGGGCTCTGGAAAGTAGTGGGTGTGGTGACACCGACCGCAGGAGCGAGGATAGGCTCCTCACGAGCGGACTCAGGTATCCGCCCACCCGACATGGAAGGAGTACAGCAATGAGCACGGTTCACGCGGCGAGCACTCCCAGCCGCCGTACGCTGGCGAAGGGGGCCGCGTGGGCCACGCCCGTCCTGACCGCCGCCGCACTGGCTCCGTCCGTGGCGGCGAGCAAGGAACCCCTTCGGACGATCGTGCCCCTCAGCGCTCCTTTTGATGTCGCGCGCTGCTCGACGATCACCGGTGTGACCTTCGAGGCGAGGGACGACCAGGGGCCAGCGGCGGTTGGTGGTCGAGTCACGGTGACCTTGCCTCCCGGGTTGGTCTTCACCAGCGGAGGCCAAGCGGCTGTCGTGACGGTCGCCACTGGAGGTGTGGTCGGGGTGCCGCCGTTTCGGGCCCTCGGAGCGGCTGGAAGTTATGCGATCTCGGCAACCTATGGTGACGCCACCGCGACATCCAGCGGCACGGTGACCCCTCCTCCGGGAGCGGTGACCGAGTTCCGGGGCACCTTCACCGGCAGCGGCAACCCGACGACCTCCGTTGCCTCGGTGAGCGGGATCACCGCGGGCACGGTCGGTGCCGTCTCCGGAGACAACAAAAACCATCGCAACGGTGCCATCGTCGAAAACGGGCGTGTGCGTCTGTGGGGCAACAACGGCAACGGTACGGCTGCTGCTCCCACCACTCTGCAGGTTTCGGGCAGCCCCCTCACCGGCATCACTGCGGTGGGCACCTTCACGCTGGACGGTTCATCCGACGTGACCGGGGGCATCGCGGCGGGGGCCGACGGGGCCAGCATCTACCAGTGGTACGGCTCCAGCACCACCACAGCGCCTACTGTTCGCACAGTCACGGGGGTTACCGGCACCGTCGTCCAGGTCGAGGCCCACAACGGATATTGCTATGTCCTGACGACTGCAGGAGTCTATTTTTGGGCAACGGCGACGAGTGGCACCGCCGCCATCACGGCGTCCGGGCCGATTGCGGGCACCGCCGGTGCCAGTGTCATGTCGACATACGCGCCGACCGCAGGCAGCACAGCAGTACACGGCGGGGCCGTCGTCCTCGAGGGCCAGCTCAAGTCCTGGACCATCACCGGCACGGCAACCGGTCGTGCAGCCAACGTCACCGGTGACGGGGCCAACAGCGTCGCGTCTGTCGTTGCCACGAGCGCTGGACTGCTCGCCTTGACCACCAATGGCGAGATGTACACGCAGGGCCCGGCCTTCAACAACGCCGGGACGCCGGGACGGACCGCGTGGACACGACGTGCGACCGGCGTGTCGCAGATCTCGGCGTGGGGAGTGGGTAGCTACTTCGGTGGTACGTACATCAGCCAAGGTGTTGTCCACCAGACCTTCGCCTTTACCGCCAACGCCTACACCGACAAGCTCGTCGGCGACATGGGTGGCAAGTCGTTCGTCCAGACCTACGCGGCCGACGGGACCTACATGGCTCTGGCCTCGGATGGCACCGTCTACTACTGGTACAAAAACAACGACACTCTCGGAAGCGCCAACCCCAAGGCCACAGCGCTGCAGGGTGTGCGCAACGCGGTCGATCTGAACGTGTGGGCGTATCACGCAGACACGAACTTCTACGGTGGTGGCTACGTCATCACCGCGGGAGCCTGCACCTGATCTCGTCGTGGGTCGCACCGCGCCTCATTGTCGAGGCGCGCAGCATCGCGTCCACGGTCGTTCCCTGTGGCACGGCTGAACCCGTGAGGACACGTCCAGGACGCGGAGTCCGCTGAGGACGCAGACCAACCGTCAGGCCGGGTACCCCTGGGGGTTGGCAGACTGCCATCGCCAGGTATCGGCGCACATGTCCTCGATGGTGCGCGTCGCCCGCCACCCCAGCTCGGCCTCGGCGCGGGTCGGGTCGGCGTAGACGGTGGCGAGGTCGCCGGGGCGGCGGTCAACCACCTCATAGGGCACCGGGCGGCCGCTGCCGGCCTCGAAGGCCGCGACCATCTCGAGCACGGACGTCCCGGTGCCGGTGCCGAGGTTCCACTCGCGCACGTGCGTGTCAGGGTGGGCAGCGAGGTACTCGAGGGCGGCGACGTGACCCGCGGCGAGGTCCTCGACGTGGATGTAGTCGCGCAGCGGGGTCCCGTCCGGCGTGGGGTAGTCGTCGCCGTAGACCTGGAGCCGCTCCCTTCGCCCCACCGCGACCTGCGCGATGAAGGGCATGAGGTTGTTGGGGATGCCCTGCGGGTCCTCGCCGATCGTCCCCGACGGGTGCGCACCGACCGGGTTGAAGTACCGCAGCAGCGCGACCTGCGTCGTGCCGGTCGCGGCGACGTCGCGCAGGATCTGCTCCTGCATCACCTTGGTCCAGCCGTACGGGTTGGTCGCCCCCGTCGGCAGGTGCTCGGGCACCGGGACGGTTGTCGTCGCCCCGTAGACGGTCGCCGACGACGAGAAGACGAGGGTGCGCACCCCGTGCCGCTCCATCGCCCGCAGCAGTGCGAAGGTCGTGCCGAGGTTGTTGTCGTAGTACTCGAGCGGGATCTGGCTCGACTCGCCGACCGCCTTGAGCCCGGCGAAGTGGATGACGGCGTCAAAGCCCCCTTCGGCCAGGACCGCGGAGGTCTTGTCGGCATCGCGCAGGTCGAAAGCATGGCTCTCGATCGGCGTGCCGGTGAGCTCCTCGAGGCGCGGCAGGACGCTCGGGCGGGAGTTGACGTGGCTGTCGACGACGACGGGCGTGTGCCCGGCGGCGACGAGCTGGACGACGGTGTGGGAGCCGATGTAGCCGGCTCCGCCGGTGACGAGGACGCGCATGACGTCAGACTAGAGCGGTCACCCTTCGGCGGAGATGTGGCGCACCTGTGTGACCTCTGTCCACGACCCGTCGTCGCAGATCGTCGTGATGCGCTGCATGATCGTCGCCCGCAGCTGCGGGGGAGCGGGCTCGCAGGCGCAGGATCGCTGGACGAGCTCGCGCAGCACCTGGTCGAGGTCGTGCTCGGCGAGACAGGGGGCGCAGCCGGCGAGGTGCTGGGCGAGGGCGCGGGTGTCGTCGGGCGCCATCTCGCCGTCGAGGTACTCCATCATCCGGTGCAGCGCTGCGGAGCAGTCCATGTGCGCGTCGGCGGGGCTCATGCCGTGGTCTCCTTCGCGCTGGCGACGCCGCGGTCGGCGGCGTAGTCGGTGAGCTTTTCGCGCAGCTGGCGGCGGCCACGGTGCAGCCGCGACATGACGGTGCCGATGGGCGTGCCCATGATCTCGGCGATCTCCTTGTAGGCGAAGCCCTCGACATCGGCGAGGTAGACCGCCATGCGGAAGTCCTCGGGCAACTCCTGCAGCGCGCGCTTGACCTGGGTATCGGGCATGCGGTCGAGCGCCTCGACCTCGGCCGAGCGCAGGCCGCGGCTCGTGTGCTGCTCCGCCTTGTGCAGCTGGTAGTCCTCGACCTCGGGGGAGTCGGACTGCTTCGGCTCGCGCTGCTTCTTGCGGTAGGTGTTGATGTACGTGTTGGTGAGGATGCGGTACATCCACGCCTTGAGGTTGGTCCCCGGCTTGTACTGGTGGAAGGCCGCGAAGGCCTTGGCGTAGGTCTCCTGGACGAGATCTTCGGCGTCGGTCGGGTTGCGCGTGGTGCGCAGGGCGGCCGAGTAGAGCTGGTCGAGCAGCGGCATGGCTTCGCGCTCGAAGCGCGCGCGCCGCTCCTCGGTGGTCTCGTGGGCGACGTCGACGGAGGCGTCGGCCGCGGCCTGCGCGGAGGTCTCGTCGGTCGTGGGTTCAGTCATCGCGCTCCACCCTAGCGGGGTGGCGGTGCGCTCTCCGGCGTGCAGTACGAGCACCTGGACTCCTGTCCTTCGCGGCTGGTCTCCCGCTGTCCAACAGCCCGGCGGCCGCCCCCATTCCCGCCGGCGCGGGCGAGCCCTGCGCATTTCCCTCGGCAGATGCGCCGGTGGGTGGTGATTTCCCTAGGCAGATGCGCCGGTGGGTGGTGATTTCCCTCGGCAGATGCGGGCGAAGGGGGTGGGCCGGGCACGGCGAAGGGGGCCGCCCAGGTGGGCGGCCCCCTTCGTCACGGGGTGCTCAGGCGTTGGGCTTCTTGCCGTGGTTAGCGGCCTTGCCCTTGCGCGAGCGACGCTTGCGGGCGCGCTTGCTCATGGTGACTCCTTGCGTGCGTGGTCCCGCCGGCGGACCGGCGAGAGCTGGGACAAGGACGCATTGTGTCACGATCGGGTCAGAGACCGGTCCTTCGGGCTACTGCTGCGCCCCGAAGGGTGGCATCATGGGATCCGTGAAGAAGATCACTGCGCTGCTCGTCGGAGCGCTCCTCGCGTCCCTGTTCGCGGGTGGCCTGTTCCGCGCCAACTACGAGTGGGCGGAGGGGACCTCGACCTCGGACAACTGGGAGTGGGCGAAGCAGTCCGGCAATTGGGAGTGGGCTGACGCCGGCGACAACTGGGAGTGGGCCGCACCCGGGTCTGACTCGGTGTCGTCCCAGGCCTGACCGCCACTGACGGGTCGGCCAGCTTTGGCCGGTCCACCCACCTCTACGTCACGGTCGTCACGGCTGCCGCCGTGGCGGCCTTCGTGCTGGCACTCGTCGTCAGCGGTCCGCCCGACAAGTGGGCGTGGACCACGGCCCTGCTCGTCGTCGGAGCCGTCGCCGGCCTGAGCCGCCCGCCCGCGATCGGCTCGATCCGCGTCTCGGTCTCGGGCATCGTGCAGATCGCCGCGATCCCGCTCGTCGGCCCCGTGGGCGCAGCCCTCGTCGCGGCCGTGCCGGGGCTCGTGCGCCGCAGCAGCCCGGTCAAGGACCTCTTCAACACCGCGCAGCGCGTGCTGCTCGTGCTCGCAGGTGCCGCTGCCTACGGCCTCGTCGGCGGCGCGCAGCTCACCTCGAGCCCGAGCACCAATGCGTGGGTGCTGTGGCTGCACATGATGGTGGCGGCCCTGGTCGCGGCACTGGCCAACACGGTGCTCCTGGCCGGGGTCCTCCAGCTGAGCAGCGCCGGCTCGCTGCGCGTCATCACCGCCGACCTGCTGCGCCAGGTCATCCCCGACTACGCGAGCTATCTCGTGGCCGGCTATCTGCTGACGATCCTGTGGGCGCCGGCGGGGCTGGGCTGGATGTCGATCTTCTTCTTCCTCCCGTCGCTGCTCGTCATCCAGTGGGGGCTGCACCAGCACGCGAGCGAGTGGGCGACCCGCCACGACATGCTCACCCCCTTTGTCGCAGCCCTCGACATCCGCCGCCCCGGCGCCGCCGAGGAGGCGCGCCTCGCCTCGGGCGCGGCCCACGCGGTCGCCACGGGGCTCGGCCTGTCGCCGGCGCTCGTGGACCGCATCGCGACGGCCGCGCGGCTGCGTGACGTCGGCATGCTCGCGCTCGACGGGGCGGCGCCGGCGATCGTGCGGCGCGACCACTCGCTGGCGGCGCGCGAGGTCGTGGGGTCGGTGACCTTCCTCGGGCCGACGCTCGACCTCGTCGACGGCCACCACGAGCGGGTGGACGGTCAGGGTCACCCCCTCGGGCTCGTCGGCGGGGAGATCCCGCTCGGTGCGCGGGTCCTCGCCGTCGCCGACACGTGGGCCCACCTGCGGGCCGAAGGGTGGTCCCCCCGTGACGCCGTCGACCACTGCGAGGCCGTGGTCGGGCAGAGCCTCGACGAGTCGTGCGTCGCGGGGCTGCGGCGGGCCCTCGAGCGTGACCAGCTGCCGCAGGTGACGTCGTGAGGCTCGCTCAGCGGTTGCGGCCGGGGCTGACCCTCTTCGGGGTGGCGGTGCTCCTCGGGTCGATGGCGGCCGTCCAGGCGGACATCACGGAGCCGATGGTCACGCCCTTCGCCGTCGCGGCGGTCTTCGCGATCGTCATCGGCGAGCAGGTGCCGATGCAGTTCTCCCAGCGGGTCATCGCGCCGTTGACGACCGCGCCGGCGCTCGGGCTGATCCTTGCCCCGCTCGGTGCCTCCTCCGGTGAGGTGCCGAGCGCGTGGACCGTCCTCGCCGTCATCTGGCTGAGCATCCTCGTCGGCGGCCTCGTCGCCCGGGTGCGTGGGCGCTCGGTCGTCGAGGGCTCGCTGGGGTCACGATTCCTCGGCATGGCTGTGACGACGGCGCTGGCGCGGGGGGTGTCCGTCGACGGTCAGACGCTCGTCGACTGGGCCTTTGCCGCGCACGTCCACCCGGCGCTCGGCGCGCTCGGTCTCATGCTCGCCGCGCTCATCGGTGGCCTCGCCGAGCGGGTGCTCGACAACGTCGTCGCGTGGCTCGGGCAGGGGCAGCGCCTCGCGCACATCGTCGCCGCGGAGGTCGGCCCGATCACGGGCATCTCGGTGTCGACGGTGGCGACCGGTCCGCTCATCGCCCTCGCCACGCCGGTGCTCGGTTGGGCCGCGATCCCGCTGCTCATCGTCCCGGTGCTCGTGACCTATCTCTCCGTCCGGCGCCTGGTGAGCACCCGGCAGTCGCTCGACGAGTCGCTGCTCGCGATGTCGCGGCTCAGCGAGGTCGTGGGGCGGACCCGGTCGGCGCACGTGCGCCGGGTGGCGGACCTCGCGTGCGCCGTGGGGCACCAGCTGGGTCTCGACGCGGCCGGCATCCGTGACGTCGAGCGCACGGCGTTGCTCCACGATGTCGGGCAGCTCGGACTGAGCGAGCCGTTGCGGGGTGGGGCGACGCTCTACGCCGGTGACGGCGAGCAGGCCGAGATGGCGCAGGCCGTGACCCGGATCCTCGGCGAGACGCCCCAACTGGCGCGGCTCCTGCCGCTCGTCACCCAGGTGGGCACGCCCTTCCGCCGCACCCGCGAGTTCGGCGAGCACATCCCGCTGCCGAGCCGCATCGTGCGGGTGGCCAACGCCTGGGACGACATCACCGAGGGCGCACGCTCGCCCCGTGCCCAGGAAGTGGCGCTCGAGCGGCTGCACCTCGGTCTCGGCTACGACTACGACCCCGAGGTCGTCGCCGCGCTCGAGCGGACGCTCAGCGCGGGGTGAGCATCACGACGCGTCGCGCGTGACGTGGACCCAGAAGCCGGAGGACGTGCCGAAGCGCGCCCGGTGGCCTGACCACCGCACGTTGAGCGTCGTGCCGGTCTTGGTGTCGACGACGGGCACCCTGATCGTCGGGCTGCCGCCCGAGGCGCCGACGAGCAGCCCGCGGGATGCGGCGTACTCGTTCGCCGTGACCTGCACCGTGATGACCGGAGAGCTGTCGGTCGCCGTGATGACCACCCAGCCGCGGCTGTCGACGGAGACCCGCTCGATGCCGATGCAGGCGCGGTGGCTCGACCGCTCCGCCCGCGGGTAGCCGTCGGCCGGCAGGAGGATGTGGCACGAGGTGAGTGTCACGGACCCGGCCGGCACCGTCGCCGGGTGCGAACCACCGGACTGCCCGACGGCGACACCCGTGCCGACGGCGAGCGCGACGGTCGCGAGGCCCGCGACCCAGCCGGCGCGCCCCATCACATCGCCTCGCGGACGGCGGCGAACCAGACATTGGAGTTGGTGCTCGCCGCGAGCTTGTAGTCGGACGGTTTCGCCAGGTTGAGTCGCCGCTTGCGCTGGGTGTCGTAGAGCGAAAACGTCGCGTAGGTGCTGCTCGAGTCGGCCCCGACGATGATCCCGCGCATGGCGATCGTCTCGTCGGCGACGGCGGCCACGGACGAGGTGCGCCCCTTGTAGGGGTAGTAGAGCTGAATGCGCCCGTTGGGCGTGATCCGCAGCTTCGTCACGCCGACGCACGTGTGCGTGCTGTTGTGGTGCAGGTAGGGCCCGCGCTTCGGGTCGAGCCGGATGACGCAGCCGACGAACTGCGTCTCCGGGCCGACGAGCGCGGCACCCTCCGTGCTGGCCGTCTCGGGCCGAGCCGCGGCACTGCCCGCGGCGGCCACTGCCCCGAGCAGCAGGGCGGCTGCCGCCCAGGCTGTCAACTTCGTGCGGGCGCGCGCAGGCGCGCGCAAGATCCCCATCCCCATGGCATGTCCCCAGTCGTTCGTGGTCGTCCTGCGACCCGGCTGACCCGGTCGGGCCAGCACGGCAGGAAGATAGCGCACCACGACGGCGCGACACCACCTGACGGGGCGACACCACCTGACGGGCGAAGGGGCCCCTTTGCCCGTCAGCGCGGGGTGATCGACGCGCTCGTCTTCGCGCCCGCCGCGGAGCCGGTGCGCCGCGCGGTGACCCGCACGGAGATCCGCTGCCCGCGGTCGCCGAGGTTGAGCGTGTAGGTCTTGGCGGTCTTGCCCGGCTTGGCGACGCCGTTGCGGTACCACTGGTAGGCGTAGCCGTCGGGGCGCGGGGTCCACGACCCGACCATGGCGGTGACCTGGTGGCCCGCCCTGGGTGTGGGGGCGTGGATCCAGGGGCTGGCCGTGGCGTGCAGCGGCACGGCGGTGCGGGCGGAGGTCGAGGCAGTCGCGGTGCGGCCGGAGCGGCGGGCGGTCACGGTGACCGAGATGTTGCGCCCGGCGTCGGCGGTCGTCAGCCGGTAGGTGCGGCCGGTTGCGCCGGCGATGGCGGTGCCGTTGCGCTTCCACTTGTAGGTGTACGACGTCGGGGTGGGGGTCCATGTGCCGGTCGAGGCGGTGAGGGTGCGGCCGACGGCGCGGGTGCCGCTGATCCTGGGTACGGCGGTGGCGGTGAGGGCGGGCGGCTTGGTCGCGTTGTCGATACGCACGACCGCCTGCGTGGCGGTGGCCGACTCGGTGGTGACCCGCAGCCCGCCGTCACGGTTGGTGAAGGTCGTGCCGGCGCCGACCGCGACCCGGTTGTCCCGTCGGCCGGTGGGGGTGGCGTCGAGCACGACGGTGCTGGAGGTCGTGCCGAGGCGCAGCACCCGCACGCCGGTGTCCTGGCCGGAGGGGTTGCTCGCGTCGCGGCCGGTGGGGGTGCGGTACTCGACCCAGTAGCGCACGCGCGTCGTCGCGTCGGTGACGACGGCGGCGCGCACCCCGGTGCCGCCGGAGAGCGGTCGGAGGGTCACCCGCGTCGTGCCGAGGCCGACGGCCGTCGCGGCGGAGGGGGGCAGGATCCCGGCGATGAGGGCCTGCGGGGCCGAGAGCATCGGGGTGTCGTCCTGGGTGGAGGGGCCCATGATGTCGAGGGAGTCGCCGTACTCCTCCTCGCTGCACGCGCTCTCCCACATGCCGGTGTCGGTGAGGCGGCCGTCGGAGCGGGTGGCGCAGGTGAGCAGGTTGGCGTGCTCGAGCCCCATGTTGTGCCCGAGCTCGTGGGCGAGCACGGGCGTCGCCGTGTCGGAGACGTGCAGGATGCCACCGGAGCTCGTGGACAGGCCGATCTGCCCGTAGCCGTAGCCGCAGGTGCGATAGGTCGCCAAGGGCAGCTTGATGACGAGCGTCGCGTTGGCCCGGCCGTCGTAGCCGGTGCGGTCGGCGGCCTGGCTCCACAGGCGCAGCAGGTCGCTGCCGCTGCACGTGTAGGCGGAGGTGAAGTGCGCGGCGGTCGTCGGCGCCGCGATGCGCAGCTGCCCGTCGGACTGCTCGCTCCAGAAGGCGTCGGCGCCGGCCACCTGCCGGCGGGCGACGGTGGCGGTGACCGGCTCGCGGGTGGCACCGCGGGGGGTGACCTCGACGTAGGTGATGCGGCGGGTGCTCGGTGCCTGGGTGGCGCTCGCGGTGGTCGTGGCGACGACCTGGTCGACCTGCAGGGCGGGGGCGCCGGGCGCGAGGGCGGCGTCGGTCGTGGCCTGGCCGAAGGGGGAGGACGCGGCCGCCGGCGTCCGGTCGGAGGCGTCGCGCAGCTGAGCGGGTCGCAGCCGGTGGCGGGCGGGCGTAGGCTCGCCGGTGGGGACGGTGAGGGTGCGGTCGGCGCTCGCGGCGGCGACGACGCTGTCGGGGGCGGTGACGTCGACGGTCACGGTGTCGCCTGGGGCGGCGTCGGCCAGGGGAGCGGGGTCGAGCGGCACGAGGCGGCCCTCGGCCCAGATGCCGACGAGCTGGCGGGTGCCCCCTTCGTCCGCGGTCTTGAGCAGGGGGCCGGTGAGGCGCACGGTGGCCTCGTCGGTGCCGCCCGGCTGGGCGCTGGCGCCGGCTGCCGCGGTGACGGTGAGGGCAGCGGTGAGCAGGGCGGGGAGGAGGGCGCGTGCGCGCATGCGGTGGGCTCCGGGTGGCAGGCGGCGGCACGGGGCCGCAGCAGGGTGGCTCGGGTGGTCCGGCGAAGGCCGGGGCGAGTGTCGTAGGGATGATGGTGACACCGACCGCCCATGATGGCACCCGCCGTGCGCCCAGCGGTCCATGCGTGACGCTCACCCTGACATCGCGTCGGGTCGTGGCTCAGGCCCGTCGTCGGGCGACGGAGCGGCTCTGGTTGGCGGCCCGGTGCCGCGCGGCGGCGAGGGTCCGCAGGGTGGAGGGCGACTCTCTCCCTTCGGCCTTGAAGGCACGTCGCATGGCCTGGAGGGAGGAAAAGCCGCACTCCTCGCTCAGCTCGGTCAGACCGAGGTCGGGCTGCTGACTGAGCAGGGCGACGGCCACCGAGACCCGCGTGGAGGTGATGCACCGGGTCACCGTCGTGCCGTTGTCGCGGAAGGCCCGGGAGAGGTGGCGCACCGAGACGGTGAAGGCGGCCGCGATCGTCTCGGGGCCGAGGTCGGTGTCGGCGTAGTGGTCGACGATGTGGTGCAGCGCTGCGGAGTAGAGGCTGTGCTGCTGGGCGCTCATCGGCCGCAGCCGGCCGTCGAGGACCAGGGCACCGAAGAGATCGCGCACCGTCCGGTCGAGCAGGTGCCGGGAGAAGGGGCCGGTCGGTGGCTCCTGCAGCAGGCTCGTCAGGACGCTCTCGGTCGTGCGCACGAGCGCCGGGTCGACGGAGGTGACCTGCTCCAGCCCCGGCGAGGCCTCGAGGATGCCTCGCCCTGCGGAGACGGAACGAAAGCTGGCGAGGTACAGGCGTGCCCCGTCGGGGACCTCGAGCAGGCCGGTGTCGAGGTCGACGAGCAGGGTGGCGCGGGGGAGGCGGGTGCTTGCCCCGGCTCGGCGCAGGAGGCAGGTCCCCTCGACGACGACGGCCATGGTCAGCGGGTGCCGCTCGCGGGTGGCGTCGACGGCGGTGGGGCCCGCCACGTGGCGCACCCGCAGATCGTCGGTGACGGGGCGCCACGTGCTCGCCGGTGCGGCGGTCTCCCCCCGGAGTGGCGCGTGGTGTGCGTCTAGGCTCATCCGGGCTCCCTCCGATCGACAGCGCTGCGTCCGATCCTGATCACTTCGTGTCCGAAAGTGATCGTATCGGGACACTGCCACCGGCCACGTCCGAACCTCGACGCCGTTGCGGTGCCACCCCGGCGGTGTGCGAGGATTGCTCTCGGCTCACCAGCCGCCCGTCGTGGCCTCACCCGGCCGCCGCAGGGCGCCCCTTGTCTGATCCCCGAGTTTGCCTGAGGTCTGTCTGCCGTGTCCGCGTCCGAGCCCACCACCACGTACGACCTGACTGCTGCGCAGTTCGTCGCCCACGAGGGTGGCAAGGTCGAGGTACGGGCGACGAAGCCGCTGCGCGACGAGGAAGACCTGTCGCTGCTCTACACCCCCGGTGTCGCGGACGTGTGCCTGGCGATCGAGCAGGACCCCGCGCTGTCGCGGGCCTACACCGCCCGCAACAACACCGTCGCCGTCGTCACCGACGGCACGGCCGTGCTCGGCCTGGGTGACATCGGCCCGCTCGCCGCGATGCCGGTCATGGAGGGCAAGGCGGTGCTCTTCAAGCACTTCGGTGGGGTCGACGCGATCCCCGTGTGCCTGGAGTCGGGGTCGGTCGACGAGCTCGTCGACGCGATCGCGCGGATGGCGCCGAGCTTTGGCGGCATCAACCTCGAGGACATCTCGGCGCCGCGGTGCTTCGACCTGGAGCGCAAGCTGCGCGAGCGGCTCGACATCCCCGTTTTCCACGACGACCAGCACGGCACGGCGATCGTCGTGCTCGCCGGGCTCATCAACGCCTGCCGGGTCGTCGACCGGGCCATCGGCTCGCTGAGCGTCGTCGTCAGCGGTGCCGGGGCGGCCGGTGTGGCCGTCACCCAGCTGCTGCAGCTGGCCGGCGTCACCGACATCGTCGTCTGCGACTCGCGCGGCATCATCGGCAAGCACCGCCACGACCTCGTGGCGCACAAGGAGATGCTCGCCGCGACGACCAATGTCACGGGCAAGACCGGCACGATCGGTGACGCGCTCAAGGGCGCGGACGTCTACATCGGCGTCTCGGGCGGCAACGTGCCGGAGGAGCAGGTCGCGGCGATGGCCGAGGGGCCGATGATCTTTGCCCTGGCCAACCCGACGCCCGAGGTGCACCCCGACATCGCGCACAAGTACGCGTCGATCGTCGCCACGGGCCGCAGCGACTACCCAAACCAGATCAACAACGTGCTCGCCTTCCCTGGCATCTTCCGCGGGGCTCTGGACGCCGGTGGCGTGCAGATCAGCGAGGAGATGAAGCTGGCCGCCGCCCGCGCCATCGCCGACCTCGTCGAGGAGCCGACGGCGGACAAGATCGTCCCGCCGGTGTTTCAGGAGGGTGTTGCCGAGGCTGTTGCCGCGGCGGTGGCTGCGCACGCTGGGTGAGGCGCCGAGTGCAGCTGCTCAGGGCCTACCGCAGTTGAGCGCCAACGACTGTCACCACTTCCCGTCATAATTGATGCCGAAGAGTCCTGGTGACGGGGCGAAGTTCCCCAGAGTGTCCGTGGACATGAACTGCCCGACCAGCCAATTCAATGTGTGTGCCGAACCGCCCGTCGTCTGACCTTCCGCACGCAAAGTCGTCGTCCGGGTGTTGCCGGACTGCTGCTGAACAGCGCTTTGGTAGATCGTCGCGCAGGCTGTCTGTTGTGTCGGATCGGTCAGGATCTCCGTGATCGCTGGAATCGCGTGGGTTACGTCGTCATTTACCCCGAATGACGTCATCTGAACGTCCGCGCGGTGAGTGGGCGTGAGGAACTCGTTGCGGATCCAGGTGACGAATCCGGCAGATCCATTTGGGGCGATGTTGTCTCTGATGGTCAGGGTGAAGTCGTTTCCGGTGATGATGGCATCTCCGGAAGGGGCCACCGCGGCAGTGCCTGCGGTGACGGCGGTCTTCCTGAATGTCCGCGTGGAGCTGCCTGTGACTGTGGTGCGCACGAATCTCACTAGGACCACCAAGGGGTTAGCCGCACTCGCGACGATGGTGGTCCCTCCCCGATTGACGAGTCGAAAGTCCACCGCCGTCCACGTGCCGCCGTCGTAGGAGTGGCCCGCGTCGCCGGTGTCCTGCTCGACCCGCAACGTCAGTGGAAGCGTTTGCGACGCCCGAGCGAGGGTGACCGCGTTGTTGATGTCCTGCTCGCTCGCCGGCGTGCACTCCAGCGTCGACGCCGCCACCCGAGGAGCGAGTGCGGCGGTCGTCAGAACCGGTGCAGCCCAGGCTGCTCCCTTCGCCACCTGCCGTCGACTCGGCCGCTGGGACGCAAGACTGTCATGGCTGGACAAGATTCCCCCAAGAATTAGCACAACACCACAAGGTGTCCGGTTGGGGCACATGGTAGACATAATGGCGCCATGGCGATAGCACAGATCCACGCACGATGGCGGACGAGCGCTGATGTCGCGTGGGTCGAGGGGGAGGGGCGCGTGGCTCTCGTGGACCTAAGTGGGTCCGTCTCTGCCCTCCCGCAGCTCTGCCCGGAGCCTGCGGCCAGCCTGTGGCGCGCGCTCGCCGCGCGCCCATGCACCTATGACGATTTGCTCACAGTGGCGACGGAGACCGTCGGAGGCGGCGACGCCCCGGCGCTGGTCGAGGCCTTCGTTGAGGCCTTCGCCGCCGCGCGGCTGATCGTCCCGGCAGCATGAGCACCGCGTCGGGGCTGACGCTGGCCGAGGCCGGTCCGCTCGGGACCGTCATGCTCCAGCGGCACCTGTCTGCCAGAGGGATCAGGGTCCTGGCGATCAAGGGGCCAGCCTTCGCGCAGCTCGGAGTGCGCTCGGCGAAGTCATCGAACGACTTCGACCTGATGATCCACCCCGATGACCGGCCGAAGGCCACCCAGGCGTTGGCCGAGGTGGGCTGGCGGGTCGTCTCCTACTGGTTCCCTCCGGAGCTCGACGACATCGTCTACTCGACGACCTTCCGGCACCAGCACTTTCCGACGACCATGGATCTGCACCACACTTTTTCGGGCTTCTTGGATGCGCCCGGTGCCTTTGACGCGCTGTGGGTCGAGCGATCCACGGTGACGATCGCGCACCAGCCGGTGCTGACGACGAGTGCTCCACATGCCCTCGTCATCGAGGCGCTCAACCACCTCAAGGTGACTCCGCAGGAGTCGTGGCCGGTCACGGCAGAGCGCATACTGGCTGATGCCAGCCCCTTTGCCGGTGACGAGATCCTGGCTGCCGCGCGCTCGGTCGGTGCCGTCTGGACGGTCGGTGCCGTGCTCGATCAGCTGGGCGTGGATCCGCCCGAGGGACCTGTCCCCGAGTCCGCGGAGCGCTGGCGCGCGGAGGCGGGCGCCGACAACACGCGCCGGCTCATCAAGCACCTGGTCCGCCGAGCACCGAGGCACCTGCCCCGGGTGGTGTGGCAACAGCTGACGCTCAGTGAGGAAATCGCACGCTTTTGGGCGAGTGCCCAAGACGTCGAGTATCGGAGTCCGCGGCAGATCTTGGCCGTGCGTGTCCGGCGGTTGCTCGGCAAGTAGATTGACTCGGGTCCGACGGAAGGGGATACATGGAGCTGGCGGACTACCTGCGCATCGTGCGTCGTCATTGGCGCGCGATCCTCGTGTGTGTCGTCGTGTGCCTGCTGATCGCGGCGGCATACGACCTGACCCAGCCGAAGGTGTACTCCGCCGACGCGGCCGGCTTCGTCGCGGCGTCCAAGTCCTCCTCCGCTGCCGAGGACTCGATCAACGACACCCTCGCCAAGTCGCGGGCGACGTCGTACGTCGACGTCGCCAAGAGTCGTGGCACTGCGGAGGCGGCGAAGCGGATCGCCAAGAGCGACGCCTCGACCTCTCAGCTCATCGGTCGGATCGAGGTCAGCCAGCCGCCGGACACCGTCCTCATCCGGGTCGTCGCCCACGGAGCGACGCCGCAGGAGGCCTCGGACCTGGCCAACGCGTGGATCGCTGGCCTGGCCGAGGAGGTCGCCAAGATCGAAGGGGGCGACGACGGCCTGCGCGTCGTGCCGCAGGAATCGGCGATCCTGCCGACGTCGCCGACGTCGCCCAACCCCCGACGGGACCTGTCGCTGGCGTTGGTGCTCGGCCTGCTGCTGGGTCTGGGCGTGGCCGTCATCCGCTCCCAGCTCGACCGACGCATCCGCACACCGGAGGACATCAAGCCATTTGGCCTGTCGGTCATGGCAACGATCCCGCAGAGCAAGGCCCTCGGACGCAAGTCGGATGATCGGATCCCTGCACTTGCTGGTGGGATGACTCGGTCGAGCGATCCGGCAGCGAGCGAGGCCCTGCGCAAGCTGCGGACCAACCTGCGCTATATGGACGTCGACAACCCGCCTCGAGTGGTCGTCATCTCGAGTCCACGCGAGGGCGATGGCAAGTCGACGATCGCGGTCAACCTGGCCTATGCGATGGCGGCTTCGGGCCACCCGACGACCTTGGTCGACGCGGATCTGCGTCGCCCGGTGATCGCCGACGGCGTCGGGGCCACCGAGGGTGCGGGTCTGACGGACGTGCTGGTGGGGGAGGCATCGCTCGACGACGTGCTGCAGCCGGCGCCGGGGGAGGGCAACCTGCAGGTGCTCGCCGCGGGCAACATCCCGCCCAACCCGAGTGAGGTCCTCGGCTCGCAGGCGATGGTCCGTCTGCTGGCCGAGCTCGCCTCGCGTGGTCGGGTCATCGTCGATGCCCCGCCGCTGCTGCCCGTCACGGACGGCGCGATCCTCACGGCGCTCTCCGACGGGGCCATCCTCGTCGTCACGGCGGGCAAGACCCTCGACACCCACGTGGAGCGGACCCTCGAGCACCTCGAAGAGGTCAACGGGCGCGTCCTCGGCGTGGTGCTCAACCAGGCCTCACGCAAGGAAACCTCCGCCTATTACGGCGGAGGCTCCTCGTACTACGTACGGCGCGCAGGCGCGTCGTCGTCTGACTAGATCGTGTACTCGACCCAGTGGGTGCCGGAGATCATGCCGGCGCCCACGGTGTTGCCGGTCGCCGGGTCGATGAGTATGAAGGACCCCGTCGCCCGGTGGGTGGCGTAGGCATCGACGGCCAGCGGCTGCGACAGGCGAAGGGAGACCGTCCCGACCTCGTTGAGCCCCAGTTCGCTGGCCTCGCCATCGCGCTCGAGCGTGTTGACGTCGAGCCGGGCACCAAGCCCGTCGACGATGGCCTTGACAGTGCGGGTGGTGTGCTTGAGCAGCAGCTTCTGCCGGCTGTGCAGGGTGCCGGTCGTCATCCAGCAGACCGTCGCGGTGATCTCGCGCGTCACCTCGGGGGCGTGCTCGGCGTCGGCGATGAGGTCCCCGCGTGAGACGTCGACCTCGTCACCGAGGCGGAGCGTTACCGACTGGCCGCTGACGGCCCGGTCGTGCGTGGCGTCGAGGGTGTCGATGCCGGCGATGGTCGTGCGCACCCCGCTCGGCAGGACGACGACGTCCTGGCCGACGGTGAAGGTGCCGGCCTCGACCCGGCCGGCGTAGCCGCGGTAGTCGCGGTGCTCGTCCTGCTGCGGACGGATGACGTATTGGACGGGGAAGCGGTCGCCCTTCGTCTCGAAGAGGTCGGCGCTCTCGGCGGTCTCGAGGTGCTCGAGCAGGCTCGTGCCGGTGTACCAGGGCATCGCGTCGCTGGTCTCGACGACGTTGTCGCCGACGAGCGCGGAGATGGGGAAGGTCGCGACCGCCGGCACCTGCAGCTGCTCGGTGAAGTCGAGGAAGTCCTCACGGATCTGCGTGTAGACGGACTCGTCGTAGTCAACGAGGTCCATCTTGTTGACCACAAGCGTGATGTGGGGGACCTGCAGCAGCGACAGAAGGACGGTGTGCCGCCGCGACTGCTCGGTCAGCCCGTGGCGGGCGTCGACGAGCACCAGGCCCAGGTCGGCGGTCGAGGCGCCGGTGACCATGTTGCGCGTGTACTGCGCGTGACCGGGAGTGTCGGCGAGGATGAACTTGCGCCGCGGCGTTGCGAAGTAGCGGTAGGCGACATCGATGGTGATGCCCTGCTCCCGCTCGCTGCGCAGTCCGTCGGTGAGCAACGCGAGGTCCGTGTGGTCGTGGCCCTTGGCCTTGCTCGTGGCCTCGACGGCCTCGAGCTGGTCCTCGAAGATCGCCTTGCTGTCGAGCAGCAGCCTCCCGATCAGGGTCGACTTGCCGTCGTCAACCGACCCCGCCGTCGCGACCCGCAGCAGCCCCAGATCAAGGTCTGTCCCCACGGCGGCCTCCCCACGCTCCCCAGCCACGGTCCCTGAGGTGCGAGGAGCGCCAGCGACGAGCCTCGAAGGGTTGGCCGTCTCGTCCCTCTCACGTTCATTGAGGTGCGACGAGCTCTCGTCCCTCTCCCGGTCATTGAGGTGCGACGAGCTCTGCGAGGAGCCTCGAAATGACGTCTCAGTCTGGATACCCATCAGAAGTACCCCTCCTTCTTCCGGTCCTCCATGGCGGCCTCGCTGAAGCGGTCGTCACCACGGGTGGCGCCTCGCTCGGTGAGTCGGGCAACAGAGATCTCGTCGATGATCGCCTCGACGGTGTCGGCGGTGGACTCCACGCACCCGGTGAGCGTCAGGTCGCCGACGGTGCGGAAGCGCACCGTCCGTTCTTGGGCCATTTCACCAGGGCGAAGGGGGTTGTGCTCGCTCGCGGTGAGGAGCATCCCGTCCCGCTCGAAGACGCGTCGTTGGTGCGAGTAGTAGATCTCGGGGATGTCGAGCTGCTCGCGGCCGATGTACTGCCAGATGTCGAGCTCGGTCCAGTTAGACAGCGGGAAGATCCGCATGTGTTCGCCCTCATGGATGCGCCCGTTGTAGAGGGACCAGAGCTCGGGGCGCTGGTTCTTGGGGTCCCACTGGCCGAAGTCGTCGCGGTGGGAGTAGATGCGCTCCTTGGCGCGGGCCTTCTCCTCGTCGCGCCGGCCCCCGCCGAAGGCAGCGGTGTAGCCGCGCTCCTCGATGGCGTGGAGCAGGGTGCCGATCTGCAGGCGGTTGCGTGAGGTCTTGCCGTCGTCGATGACGGTGCCGTTGGCGATGGCCTCCTCGACGGAGGCGACGTGCAGCTCGATGCCTAGGCGGTCGACCCAGCGGTCGCGGGTGGCGAGCACCTCGGGGAAGTCGAAGCCGGTGTCGACCTGGAGCAGGCCGAAGGGGATCTTTGCCGGGGCGAAGGCTCGCTCCGCCAACCGGAGCATGACGATCGAGTCCTTGCCGCCGGAGAACATCAGGACGGGTCGCTCGAACTCCGCAGCGACCTCACGGATGACGTGGATCGACTCGCTCTCGAGGACGTCGAGGTGCGTCAGGGCAGCCGATGGTGCGGCAGTGGGCACGAGGGAACCTCTCTTCGAACGGGATCCTCGGAGCATAACTGTATGTTATGGATGACCAAACTCGTGTTCATGTGTTGGATTCAGCGGTCCGTTACGCGTCGGTGCCGAAGAGGTCGCGGGTGTAGACCTTGTCGGCGACGTCGTCGAGGTCGGGGGTGCGGCGGTTGGCGAT
>NZ_PIPF01000011.1:0-43733 GCF_004025845.1 Janibacter hoylei PVAS-1 | reverse complement strand
CGAGGACCATGTGAACCGAAGTCCGTCGGCGGGCCCCCTTCGTCATGTCCGGGTCACTCCTTGGGCGGAGCGCTCATGCCCTCCTTGATGAGGTTCATGACCGAGGAGTCGGCCAGCGTCGTCACGTCACCGATCTCGCGGTTTTCGGCGACGTCCTTGAGCAGGCGCCGCA
This sequence comes from Janibacter hoylei PVAS-1, assembly GCF_004025845.1. Taxonomy (NCBI): domain Bacteria; kingdom Bacillati; phylum Actinomycetota; class Actinomycetes; order Micrococcales; family Intrasporangiaceae; genus Janibacter; species Janibacter hoylei. The sequence continues at coordinate 43,561 of NZ_PIPF01000011.1, read as the reverse complement.
TGATCTTGCCCGAGCGCGTCTTGGGCAGCTCGTCGACGACCATGATCGAGCGGGGCTTGGCGATCGGGCCGATCTGCTGGCCGACGTGGTTGCGCAGCTCCTGGACGAGCTCGTCACCCTGGCTGCCCTCGGCGCCGTCCTGGCGCAGGATGACGAAGGCGACGACGGCCTGACCGGTCGTCTCGTCGCTGGCACCGACGACGGCGGCCTCGGCCACCCTCGGGTGGGAGACGAGTGCCGACTCGATCTCGGCGGTCGACAGACGGTGGCCCGAGACGTTCATGACGTCGTCGACTCGACCGAGGATCCAGATGTTGCCCTTGTCGTCGTACTTCGCCCCGTCACCGGCGAAGTAGTACTTCGGGCCGAAGCGGCTCCAGTAGGTGTCCTTGTACCGCTCCGGGTCGCCCCAGATGCCGCGCAACATCGACGGCCACGGCTTGGTGAGGACGAGGTAACCGACCTGCTCGGGCTCGGTGAGGGGCTGCCCCTCGTCGTCGAGGATCTCTGCCGCGATGCCGGGGATCGGGCGCTGCGAGCTGCCGGGCTCGAGGTCGGTGACTCCGGGGAGTGGGGAGTTCATGATCGCTCCCGTCTCGGTCTGCCACCACGTGTCGACGATCGGGGCGGTGCCGCCGCCGATCGTGTCGCGGTACCAGCGCCAGGCCTCGGGGTTGATGGGCTCACCCACAGACCCGAGCAGGCGGATCGAGGAGAGGTCGTACTTCTCCGGGATCTCCTTGCCCCACTTCATGAAGGTGCGGATCGCCGTCGGGGCCGTGTAGAGGATCGTGACCTTGTACTTCGCGACGATCTCCCAGAAGATCCCTCGGTGCGGGCTGTCCGGGGTGCCCTCGAAGAGGACCTGGGTGGCCCCCTTCGCCAGCGGTCCGTAGACGATGTAGCTGTGCCCGGTCACCCAGCCGATGTCGGCGGTGCACCAGTAGACGTCCGTCTCGGGGTGCAGGTCGTGGACCACCGAGCTCGTGTAGGCGCACTGGGTGAGGTAGCCGCCGGTCGTGTGGAGGATGCCCTTGGGCTTACCCGTCGTCCCGGACGTGTAGAGGATGAAGAGCGGGTGCTCACTGTCGTGCGGCTGCGCTTCGTGCTGGTCGGAGGCGGAGTCGACGACGTCGTGCCACCAGACGTCGCGCTCGTCGTCCCACTCGACGTCGATGCCGGTGCGCTGCACGACGAGGACCTTGCCCGCCGTCGTGCCCGGCACGGCCTGGTCGACGGCTGCCTTGAGCGGCATCGCCTTGCCCTTGCGGAACTGCCCGTCGCTCGTCACGACGACCTTTGCCTCGCCGTCCTCGATGCGTGCTCGCAGGGCGTCGGCGGAGAAGCCGCCGAAGACCACGGAGTGCGGGGCACCGATCCGGGCGCAGGCGAGCATGGCGATGACGGCCTCGGGGATCATCGGCATGTAGATGGCGACGCGGTCGCCCTTCGCCACCCCGAGGGACTCGAGGGCATTGGCCGCCTTGGACACCTCGCGCTGGAGGTCGGCGTACGTGATCGTGCGTTCGCTACCGTCGGCGGCGACCGCGTGGAGGGCCACCCGGTCGCCGTTGCCGGCCTCGACGTGGCGGTCGACGCAGTTGTAGGCGGCGTTGAGCTCACCGCCGACGAACCACTTCGCGAAGGGAGCCTCGCTCCAGTCGAGCGTCGTGTCGAAGTCCGTGCTCCAGGTGAGCTGCTCACGGGCGCGCGCGGCCCAGAAGCCCTCGTGGTCGGCGGATGCCTCGTCGTACAGGGCTGCGGTGCCGTTGGCCTGGGCAGCGAACTCCGGGCTCGGGGCGTAGTCCGTCACATGTCCTCCTCATCGAGTGCCAGCGCGACGTCGCGCTGGTGTGCGTTCACCCCCAGCCTCCACCCCGGCGTCACGGAGCACAACGCGGGTTCGCCGACGAGTCGGCGGACGCGGGGGAGCGGGCGACGAACGGTCCGTCGTGGGCACAGTGCACAGCAGCGGACGAAGGGGGCCGGCTCGGGGCTGTGCAGTCTGCTCAGTGGTCTGGCGGTCCGTGGTGCAGATCGACCCGCTCTGCCACGGTGGTGGGACCACAAGGAGGTGGTTGACGTGTTTACCGAGGGACAGTTGTACTCACCCGTGACCGAGCACGAGGACGGCACCGTCGAGGTGCACCTCGCCGACACCCATCCCGGGCGTGGCGACCAGGAGTACCTGCGCCGACGCGGCGAGATCGCCGGCGCGGCGCTCACCTGGGACCGCGGGGCGGAGCCGGTGCCCACGATCGAGTACACCGAGCAGGAGCACGGGGTGTGGAGCCGGGTGAGCCGGGAGCTGGCGCCGCTGCACGAGCGGCTGGCCCACCCCGAGTACCTCGCTGCCAAGAGTGCCCTCGGCCTGCCGACCGACCACGTCCCCCAGCTCGCCGAGGTGACCACACGGCTCGAGCCGATCACCGGGTGGAGCTACGTGTGCGCGCCGGGCCTGGTGCCGTTGCGCGACTTCTACGCCGACCTCGGCAGCCGCACCTTCAACTCCACGCAGTACCTGCGGCACGCCTCCGAGCCGCTCTACACGCCCGAGCCGGACATCATCCACGAGGTCATCGGGCACGCCAACCAGCTCGCCAGCCCGCGCCTGGCGGCCATCACCGAGGCGGCGGGGGCGGCCTCCCTCCGTCTGGAGACGGACGAGGCCATGCAACTCGTGGCCGACGTCTTCTGGTTTTCGATGGAGTTCGGCGTCATGTACGACGGGCCGGACCTCAAGGCCTACGGTGCCGGCATCCTGTCGAGCTTCGGCGAGATCCAGGAGTTCGAGCACATGGAGATCCGTGACCTCGACCTGGCCGACATGGGCACGCTCAACTACGACATCACCGTCTACCAGCCGGTGATCTTCGCAGCGCGATCGGTCGAGCACCTCGAGGACGTCGTCGGCACCTTCTTCGCCCGGGTCGACGACGACGCGGCCGACGCGCTCCGGCGGGAGGCCGCCCAGCGGGGACTGCTCCCCATGGCTGCCGGCTGACGGCAACCTCTACTCTCGTCGCAGACAGGGGACGCTGCGTCCCCGACCACGACGACAAGGGGGAAGACCATGATGACCAGTCGACGTGCCGGCGCCGCCGGCCTCCTCGCCGTCGCCGCCCTCGCGCTCTCGGCGTGCGGTGGCGAGAGCGGTGACGACGTCACCGACTCGGGGAGCCCCTCGAGCTCGGCGAGCACGAGCGAGGCGACCGAGTCGGAGACCTCGACCGATGAGTCGAGCACCGACGCCGAGGACAGCGAGTCGGAGGAGTCCGACGACAGCGAGTCCGACGACGCTGCCGCCTCCGGTGACGTGACCGAGCCCGGCACGGAACTCGCGCTCGGTGACACCGCCACCATCCCCCAGGGGGACGACGGCGCGATGATCACCGTGACGGTCACCGAGATCACCGAGGGCTCCTCGGCAGACCTGGCCGACCTCAAGGACGCCGACAAGTACAAGGGCTACACGCCCATCTACGTCCAGTACACGATGACCGGTACCGACAGCTCGACGGAGCTCGGCGGCGACATCCTCGACGACGTCGACCCGATCCTCGCCGACGGCCGCAAGGCCTCCACCCTCGTGATCATCGGCACCTCTCCCTTCAAGAAGTGCGACAGCAACTCGATCCCCAAGGACTTCGGCCCGGGCGACACCGAGACCACCTGCCAGGTGGCGATGGTCTCCTCCGGCCAGGAGGTCAGCGGTGCGCAGTACTCGCCCTACGAGGGCGACTACGCCGACGACGGGGCGGTCGTCTGGAAGAAGTGAGCCCCGCGCTCACCGCACGACGAGAGACTCGACACCGGTCAGGATGATGTCCAGGCCGGTGTCGAAGTCGCTCTCGGGCCGAGCGTCGGAGGCGATGCCCGACCGTGCCGCCTGCGCGTGGGACTGCTCGTCGTAGGCGTGCCCGTAGACGAAGTGCAGCAGGGTGCGCGCCGCCGTCTTCGCCCCGCGCGCGTCGAGGCCGGTCGCGCCGAGGATCTCGCGCAGCTCGTCGAAGGGCGCCCGGCCGCCCATGCCGAAGGCCCACATGCTCATGACGATGTCAGCGCCGTCCGGGTAGGCGGTGACGGCCGCGTGCAGGTCCCGGCAGCACTGACGCACGACCTCCTGCCAGGGGAGCTCGAGGTCGGTGGTGTCGCGGGTGGGGCGGCGCGCGAGGATGGCGTCGGCCACGGCCCCGAGCAGGGTCTGCTTGTTGGCGACGTGGTGGTAGAGCGCGCTCTGCTGCACGCCGAGCTCGGCGCCGAGCGCGCGCATCGTCAGGTCGGGCAGGCCGACCCGGGAGAGCAGGCCGAGGGCGGTGGTCACGATCCGCTCGTGGGAGAGCGGCCGCTGGTGGGTCCGTCGCGTCGGCGGCACGGGCGCTCCCTTCGAGCGGGTCGAGATCGGGGGTCCAGTTGACCACACGTGATCGAGGGCCCTAACCTGAACGCCGTTCACTTGGATGAACGGCGTTCATGCACATGAGGGGAATCGGCAGCATGACCACAGCACCGGCCGCCCGGGCCGCCACGGCGAGCACCGACCTGGCCCTCGTCTCCTCCCTCGCCGCACTGATCGCGGTCTGCTCCGTCCTACCCGCGGTCAACCTCTCGGTCTTCGCACCGATCACGCTGCAGACCTTCGGGGTCCTCCTCGCCGGCGCGATCCTCGGGGCCCGACGCGGTGCGCTCGCCGTCCTCCTGTGGATCCTCGTCGGGACGATCGGGCTGCCCGTCTTCGCCAACGGCAAGGCCGGGCTGCCGGTCCTCGTCGGCCCGACCGGGGGATACATCCTCGGGTTCGTCGTCGGGGCGGCGATCATCGGGGCCGTCGCCACCGTCGCGGTCCGGCGCGCCGGTCGCGGCATGGTGTGGGTGCTCACCGCAGGAGGGCTGCTCGCGCTCCTGGTCGTCCACGCCGCCGGCATCGTCGGCCTGCACCTGCGGGCGGGGCTCGGGTGGCAGGCCGCAGCCACCGTCGACGGCGCCTTCTGGATCGGTGACTTGGTCAAGCTCGCGGCCACCGTGCTCGTCGCGGCCGCGGTGCACCGCGCCTTCCCCGACCTGCTGCGTCGCCGCGCCTGATGGCCCGCATCCAGCTCGACCACGTCACCGTCCGCCGGCCCACGGCGACCGGCGACCTGCTCGTGCTCGACGAGACGAGCCTGCTCGTCAGCGAGTCCCGCGTGGCGTTCATCGGCCCCAACGGTGCCGGCAAGTCGACCCTGGCCCGTCTCGTCAACGGGCTGGTCACCGCCTCGACAGGGGCCGTGCACGTCGACGGCGTCGACGTGGCACGTCGCGGCCGCGAGGTGCGGCGCCGGGTGGCCTTCACCTTCACCGACCCGCACGCACAGCTCGTCATGCCGACGGTCGCCGAGGACGTGGCCCTGTCGCTGCGCGCCACGCGACCCGACCGACGCGCACGCGACGCCGCCGTGGGTGAGGTGCTCGAGCAGCACGGCCTGGCGGGTCTGGCCGACCGCAGTGTCCACGCCCTCTCCGGTGGGCAGGCCCAGCTGCTCGCCCTGGCGAGCGTCCTGGCCACCGGCCCGGACGTCCTCGTCGCCGACGAGCCGACGACGCTGCTCGACCTGGCGGCCTCCCGGCGCGTCGGGGACCTGCTCATGGGGCTGCCGCAGCAGGTCCTGCTCGTCACCCACGACCTCGAGCTCGCCGGTCGGTGCGACCGGGCACTCCTCGTCGACGGCGGCCGGGTCGTGGCCGACGGACCCGCGGCCGACGTCGTCCACCACTACCGCGCCCGGGTGGCCGCATGCTCCTGATGGTGCACCGTCCCGGCACCTCGCTCGTCCACCGGGCCCCGGCGGGTGCCAAGCTCACCCTGCTCGCCGCCGTGGGTTTCGGGCTGGCCATCGCTGGCGGCTGGCTGTGGGCAGCACTCGCGCTGGGTGCTGCGCTCACCCTCCTCGTCGTTGCTGGCACCACCGTGAGGGTGCTTGCGACCACCCTGCGCGGACTCGTCCTCGTGACGCTCGCCCTCGGTGCCTGGCTCACCTGGCAGGCGGGCTGGCCCCGCGCCGCCGAGACCGTCGGTGACCTCGTGGCACTCGTCCTGCTCGCACACCTCGTCACGGCGACGACCCGGGTCGACGACATGCTCGACACCGTCGAGCGCGCCCTGCGCCCGCTCCGCCGATTCGGCGTGCGCCCCGACCGCGTCGCCCTGGCGATCTCGCTCGTGCTGAGGGCCGTGCCGGCCACCGCCGAGGCGGCCGGGCAGACGCGGGACGCGGCGCGGGCACGCGGGCTGGAGCGCGACCCCAGGGCGACCTTGACCCCCTTCGTCGTGCGGGTCGTGCGTGACGCGCGGTTGCGGGGGGAGGCGCTCCACGCCCGAGGTGTGGGCGATGACCAGACCGGAAGACACGGATGAAGGGAAGACCATGACCACCTACGACGAGATCGTCGCGCGGGTCCTCGCCGGCTCCGAGGCGACGCCGCAGGAGGCACTGACGGTGCTGCGCGCTCCGGACGAGGACGTGCTCGACGCCGTCGCCGCAGTGGCCCGGCTGCGGCGGGCCCACTACGGGATGACCGTCAAGGTCAACTACCTCGTCAACCTCAAGTCCGGGCTGTGCCCTGAGGACTGCGGCTACTGCTCCCAGGCGCTCGGGTCGACCAGCGAGATCCTGCGCTACACCTGGCTCAAGGAGGACCAGGCGCTCGACCAGGCCCGGGCCGGGGTGCGGGGAGGCGCGTCGCGTGTGTGCATGGTCGCCAGCGGTCGCGGCCCCACCGACCGTGACGTGGAGCGGGTCGTGGGGATGGTCGGCGCGATCAAGGAGGAGCACCCCGAGGTCGAGGTCTGTGCCTGCCTCGGGCTGTTGCGCGACGGTCAGGCCGAGCGCCTGCGCGAGGCCGGTGTCGATGCCTACAACCACAACATCAACACCGCGCAGTCGCACCACGACTCCATCGTCACGACGCACACCTACGAGGACCGGGTGCGTACCGTCGCCATGGCCCAAGGAGCCGGGCTGTCGGCGTGCAGCGGCCTCATCGCCGGCCTCGGGGAGAGCGACGAACAGCTCGTCGAGGCACTGGTCGCCCTGCGGGAGATGGGGTCCGACTCCATCCCGGTCAACTTCCTCATCCCCTTCGACGGGACGCCCAAGCAGCAGACGTGGGAGCTGACCCCGCTGCGCTGCCTGCGCATCCTCGCCGCCGCGCGACTGCTCGCGCCGGCCGCCGAGCTGCGGATCGCGGCGGGCCGCGAGATGCACCTGCGCGGCGTGCAGGGGCTGGCGCTGCAGGTGGCCAACTCGATCTTCCTCGGCGACTACCTCACCGCCGAGGGACAGGCGGCGGAGGAGGACCTCGCGCTCATCGCGGACCACGGGTTCACGGTCCTGGGTGCCGACGAGCCGACCGGCGACGGGGCGACCGCGACCGTGCCGGCCATCCGGCGCCGCGGGGCCGGCACGAACGTCCCGGCCAACGCCTGAGGACATGACGAAGGGGGGAGAGCCGTGGCTCTCCCCCCTTCGCCCGTGGGGTGGTGCTGGTGGTCGGTCAGTGGTCGATGACCTCGGCGACGCCGTGACCGGTGAGGCTGCGCACCTCCATCTCGGCGTACTTCGCGCGGTTGAACTCCTTGCTCGTCACCGAGCCGAGCCACCCGAGGAAGAAGCCAAGCGGGATGGAGACCAGACCGGGGTTGGCCAGCGGGAAGATGTCGAAGTCGGCGCTCTTGAGCATGGCGGTCTCCGAGCCCGACACGACCGGCGACAGGGCGATGAGGATCAGCGCCGAGCCGAGGCCGCCGTACATCGACCACAGCGCACCCCGCGTGTTGAAGCGCTTCCAGAAGAGGCTGTAGAGGATGGTCGGCAGGTTGGCGCTCGCCGCGACGGCGAAGGCCAGCGCCACGAGGAAGGCGATGTTCTGGTCCTTGGCGAGCATGCCACCGAGGATCGCCACGACGCCCGTGCCGATCGCCGCGTACCGCGAGACCCTGACCTCTTCCTCCTGCGAGGCCTTGCCCTGCTTGAAGACCTGGTTGTAGAGGTCGTGGGCGAAGCTCGCGCTGGCCGTGATCGTCAGACCCGCCACCACCGCGAGGATCGTCGCGAAGGCGATGCCCGAGACGATGCCGAGCAGCCACGACCCACCGAGCTCGAAGGCGAGCAGCGGGGCCGCCGCGTTGGCCTTGCCCGGTGCGGCGTTGATCGTCTCCGGGCCGACGAGGGCGCCGGCGCCGTAGCCGATGACGAGGGTCAGCAGGTAGAAGCCACCGATGAGCCAGATGGCCCACTCGACGGACTTGCGGGCCTGCTTGCTCGTCGGGACGGTGTAGAAGCGCTGCAGCACGTGGGGCAGGCCGGCGGTGCCGAGCACGAGGGCGAGCGAGAGCGAGATGAAGTCGATCTTCGACGTGAGGTTGACGCCGTACTTCAGCCCCGGCTCGAGCAGCTTTTCACCCGCCGCGGGGTTCTTGTCGACGGCCTCCTGCATGAGCGCCGAGAAGTTCATGCCGAACATCCCGAGGACCCACACGGTCATGATCGCGGTCGCGGCGATGAGGAGCACCGCCTTGATCATCTGCACCCAGGTGGTGCCCTTCATGCCGCCGATCATCACGTAGGCGACCATGACGATGCCGACGATCGCGATGACGACGTTTTGCGCGAAGGCGCCGTCGACGCCCAGGAGCAGCGAGACGAGGCCACCGGCGCCGGCCATCTGCGCCAGCAGGTAGAAGAAGGAGACCGCGAGGACCGAGGTCGCCGTCGCGATGCGCATCGGCCGCTGCTGCAGTCGGTAGGAGAGCACGTCGGCGAGCGTGAAGCGGCCGGTGTTGCGGAAGAGCTCGGCGACGAGCAGCAGCGCGACGAGCCAGGCGACGAGGAAGCCGATCGAGTAGAGGAAGCCGTCGTAGCCCTGGAGGGCGATGGCGCCGGCGATGCCGAGGAAGCTCGCCGCGGACAGGTAGTCACCGGCGATGGCCAGCCCGTTTTGCCGCCCGGAGAAGGCCGCGCCACCGGTGTACATCTGGCTCGCCGTCTTGTTGCCGGCGGCGACCTTGACGACGATCGCCAGCGTCACGACGACGAAGACGACGAAGATCGAGATGTTGAGCGTCGGCGACCCCGTCTGGGTCGCTGCGGGGACGAGGGTGATCATCCGTCCACCTCCGGGGTTTCGTCGGCGCCGACCTGTGCGGCGAGGGCCTCGGCGGCGGGGTCGAAGACCCGCCCGGCCCAGCGGATGTAGATGATCGTGATGGCGAAGGTCGTGACGAACTGCCCGAGCCCGAGGAGCAGGCCGATGTTGATGTTGCCGAGCACCTTGGTCCCCATGAACCCGGGGGCGAACATCGAGAGCAGGACGTAGAGGAAGTACCACGCCAGGAAGAAGGCGGTGACGGGGAAGACGAACCCGCGGAAGGTGCGGCGTAGGTCGCCGAACTCCGTGGACTCCTGGACGGCGATGTAGCGCTCGCCGAGCGGTTGAGCGTCGTTGCTCATGGCTCACCTCCGGTAGTGGGGGCCCGGACGTCGACGGCCGGACCGCACCAGAGTGACGCGGGCCACCTCGCGGCGGGGGCGGTGACGCGGGGTGGCTCGACCGGCGGGAGCAGCCGTCGCCGTGCGGGCCGTTCCGGTGCGACGAGCGGGCGGGAGCGCGCGACGAGCGGTCAGCGGGCCTCGGCGAGGACGTCCTCCGGGGTGTGCAGGCGGGTCATCGTGCGGGCCCAGCGTCGCGGGCGGGAGCCCGGCGTGAGCAGCGAGACGACGATCGCGACGACGACGGCGAGCGGCGTCGCCCAGGCCGTCGGTGCGGCGACGAGCGCACCCGGCCATCCCTCGGGCGCGAGGGCGAGGACGGAGACGATCGCCGCGAGGCTCGTCGTGGTGCCGCCGACGAGGACGCCCGCGGCCGCCCCCTTCGCGGTGAGGCGGGTCCACCAGACGCCGAGGATCAGCAGGGGCGCAAAGGTGGCGGCGGCGATGGCGAAGGCGTGCCCCACCGCGGAGGAGATGCCGATCGGCTCGGCCGTGACGGCCGTGACGAAGGGGGCGAGCACCCCGACCATGGCGGCGAGCCGGAAGGAGGAGGACGGGGTGGCGTCACCCTGGGTGAGGCGGGCGGTGAGCGGCCGCAGCACGTCCTGGTCGATGGCGCCGGCGACGGACATCGCGACACCCGAAGCGGTGGCGAGGAAGGCGGCGAAGGCCCCGGCGGCCACGAGTGCCGTGAGGAGCTGACCGTCGAGCCCGGAGAGCATGGCGCCGGGCAGGGCGAGGACGACGGTGCGGCTGGGGTCGCCGGCGGTGTCGACGGGGTCGAGGTAGGCCCGGCCGAGGTACCCGTAGACCGGCGGGAAGACGTAGAAGATGCTCAGCAGGGCGAGGACGGAGACGGTCGTACGGCGCGCCGCGACCCCGTCCGGGTTGGTGTAGAAGCGCACGGCGATGTGCGGCAGGCCCATCGTGCCGAGGCAGAGCGCGGCGAGGGTGCTGTAGGTCGTGAAGAGGGTGCGGGGCGTGGGTTCGTCGGAGGTGAGCGGTTCCCACCAGGACGCGGGGGCCTGCGGTGTGGGTGAGCCGGAGCGGTGCCAGACGAGCAGCAGGACGAAGGCGGGGACGGCGATCGCCGTGAGCTTGATCCAGTACTGCACGGACTGCACGAGCGTCACCGAGCGCATGCCGCCGGCTGCGACGTTGAGCACGACGATGACGGTGAGGACCGTCGCGCCGACCCAGGTGGGCAGCCCGCTCACGTGGCGCAGCGCCAGGCCGGCACCCTGCATCTGGGGGAGCAGGTAGAGCCAGCCGATGCCGACGACGAGGAGGGCGCACCCGCGGCGCAGGGCCCGGGACTCCAGACGGGCCTCGGCGAAGTCGGGGAGGGTGTAGGCGCCGGATCGCCGCAGGGGTGCGGCGACGAGGATGAGCAGCACGAGGTAGCCGATGGTGTAGCCGATCGGCATCCACAGCATGTCGATGCCCTGGTCGTAGACGAGCCCGGCGACGCCAAGGTAGCTGGCCGCCGAGAGGTACTCGCCGCCGATGGCACTCGCATTGCGCCAGGGGGTGACGGTGCGGCCGGCGACGTAGAAGTCGCTCGTGCCCTTGGCCAGTCGCAGCCCGAGCGCACCGAGCGTCAGCGTCGTCAGGCAGACGATCGCGATCGCCAGGACGCTCAGGGGCTCGGTCACCGGCGCCCCACGACGTCGCCGAAGTCGGCCTCGAGCCGCTCGCTGGCGCGGGTGTACCACCGAGCGGTGAGGACGACGCCCGGGTAGACGAGCACGCCGAGCACCACCCACGGCAGGGGCAGCCCTAAGGCGGTCCAGCGTCGGGCCGCTGGGATGAGGGCGAAGACGAGGGGCAGCGCTCCGAGCGTCACCGCACCGAAGGCGATGGTCGAGAGGGAGAGCTGGAGCTGGGCGCGCATGAGCGAGGTGACGTAGGCCGCCCCGAGCGAGGAGTTGCCGGCGATCTCGTCGCGGACCGTCCGGGGACGTTCGCGGCGGCTGGGGCGGCGGGTCCGCGTGACCCGGACCCGCTGGGGAGGGGTGCTCACCCCTCGTCCGAGCCCTGGCGGGGCCGGAGGAGGGTGCCGCGCAGGTGTCGGGTGTGCCGGCGGCTGACCTGCAGCTCGGTGCCGTCGACGACGACGCTGCAGCGCCCACCGTCCTGGTGGATCTCGCTGATGTGTCGCGTCGAGACGAGGGTCGAGCGGTGGATGCGGACAAATCCTGCCGCGGCCCATTGCTCCTCGAGGGTGGCGAGCGGGATGCGCACGAGGTGAGAGCCGGTGGGGGTGTGCAGCCGCGCGTAGTCACCCTGGGCCTGGACCCAGCGGATGTCGCTGCGGGGGATGAAGCGGGTGACCCCGCCGAGCTCGACCGGGATGGTCTCCGCGTCCTCGGGCGGTGACGGGTGGGCCTCGCGCTTGGCGGCGGTGAGGCAGCGACGCACGGCCTCGCCGATGCGCTCGGGGCGCACGGGCTTCATGAGGTAGTCGACGGCGTCGAGGTCGAAGGCGTCGACCGCGTGCTCGTCGTGGGCGGTGACGAAGACGACCTGTGGGCGCTCGGTGAAGCGCCGGATGACGCGGGCCAGCTGCATGCCGTCGAGCCCGGGCATCGAGATGTCGCTGAAGACGACGTCGACGTGCTCACGCTCGAGGGCGGCCAGGGCAGCGGTCCCGCTCGCGGCCGTGAGCACGCGGGCGACCCGCTCGTCCCGGTCGAGGAGCCAGGCGACCTCGTTGCGTGCCGGTGCCTCGTCGTCGACCACGAGCACGACGAGCCCGTCGGGCTGGGGCGGAGGTGGCATGGCCACCAGACTAGGCCGGTTCTTCGAGTGCAGGGGAGTACTTGGGTACCCGGAAGGAAACCCTCATCCCGGCGCCCGGCGCCGTGTCGACGACGAGGCCGAACTCATCGCCGTAGACCTGACGGAGCCGGGCGTCCACGTTGCCGAGGCCCACGGAGTCGGCGCGCGACTGGCCGTCGAGCACCTTGCGGATCGACTCCGGCTCGGCGCCGACGCCGTCGTCGTCGATGGTGATCTCGGCCTCGGTGCCGTGGTCGGTCGCGCTGAGGGTGACGTGCCCCGGACCCTCCTTGGGTGCCAGGCCGTGGCGCACCGCGTTTTCGACGAGGGGTTGGATCGCGAGGTAGGGGACGCGGACCGGCAGCACCTCCGGGGCGATCTTCAGGGTGATGCCGAGCCGGTCGCCGAAGCGGGCCTGCTCGAGCACGAGGTAGCGCTCGACATTGCGCAGCTCCTCCCGCACCGTCGTGAAGGCGCCGCCGCGCCGCAGTGCGTAACGGGTGAAGTCGGCGAACTCGAGCAGCAGCTCGCGGGCCCGTGCCGGGTCGGTGCGCACGAAGGAGGCGATCGCGGCGAGGGAGTTGTAGATGAAGTGCGGGGAGATCTGGGCGCGCAGGGCGCGCAGCTCGGCCTCCATCGCGCGGGTGCGCTCGAAGGAGAGGTCGGCGAGCTCGACCTGCGTGGCGACCCAGGCGGCGACCTCCTCCGCAGCGCGGGCCAGACCCGCGGAGACGGCCGGGCCGTAGCCGGCGACGGCCCCGATGACCCGACCATCCGCGGTCACCGGAGCGATGACCGCCGCCCGCACGGGGCAGTCGGTCTGCGTGCACGTGACGACGTCGGGGCCGAGGACCACGGTCTGGCCGGACGAGAGGACCGGTGCGGCCTGGTCGACCACGCTCGGCAGGTGGTGCCTCCCTTCGCCCTCCCACACGAGGACGCTCGAGGTGTCGCACACCGCCAGCCCCGGGGTGGCGAGCATGGCGCGCAGGTAGGGCGCCGCGCGCTCGCAGCCATCGTCGGTGAAGCCGTCGGCGAGGTGGCGAGCGGCTTCGGAGGCGGTGTGCAGGGTCTCGTAGGTGGCCTGGTCGGTGACCGAGATGAAGCCCGGGCGGGCGCGTCGCCAGCGGGCGAGGCCGATGACGAGCCACACCGCGAGGAAGGCGCCGGTGACCACCGCCACGGTGGGCAGGTGCAGGCCGGCTTCCATGGCCGCACCCTAGTGCGGCCTACGCTGTGCGGGTGCCTGACTCCAGCCCCCTCGTCACCGCCCTGACCCAGCTCGCCGAGATCCCCGAGGTCGCGCAGGCCTCGGACCGGGCCCGCGAGGTGTGCACCAACCTCCGGTGGCACGAGGCGCTGCGGCGACGGATCCCCGAGGCATCGGCGGAGTCGCGCGTGCGGGGCGCGTGGGCGAGCGCCGAGCTCGACGGGGCGCGCTCGACGGCGTCGATCGTGCGCGAGCTGATGATGGGGGCGCGGGAGCGCACCCCGGACCCGGACCCTGCCGAGCGCGTCATCCACGGCGCCATCGCGGCGACGGCCGAGAGCGAGCACCTGCGTGACCTCGTGACCCGTGCCCCGGGCCAGGCGCTCGCCCGGCTGCACACGGCCGCCGCGGCCGAGCTCGTGGAGGACCGTGACCAGCTGGGGCGTCCGCGGGTCGAGGGGGAGGGGTGCGAGGAGTTCGCCGACCTCGGGCCGGCCCCGACGGGTGCCGAGCTGCGGCAGCGTCTCGACGGGATCATCGAGCTCATGCGGTCGGCGAGCGCCGCGCCGGCGCTCGTCGTCGCCTCGATCGTCCACGCGGAGATCGCGGCGACCCGGCCCTTCGTCGTCGGCAACGGCCTCGTGGCACGCGCGGTGGAGCGCGCGCTCATCGCGGCGACCGGGCTGGACCCCACCGGTGTGGCCGTCCCCGAGGCGGGTCACGGGCACGAAGGGGGGCCCGCCTACCTCGGGTCGCTCAACGGGTACGTCCACGGTGGCGCGCCGGGGGTCAGCCTGTGGCTCACGCACTGCGGGGACTCGCTCGTCGCGGGCGCCGAGGAGGGCTGGCGGGTGGCCGACTCGGTGCGCTCGGGACGACTCGGCTGAGGGCGCCGGAGGTTATCCACCGGTCCGAATTGCATTCGAGCCGATGCGTATTAGAGTTGCTCATCAGCCGCTCCCTTCGGGTTGAGCGGCCAGCGCACGGCTCCCTCCCCCCCGGAGTCCGCGCGTTGACGGCCCCGGCGCTCCCCCGCCGGGGCCGTCCCCTTTTCCCGGGGCGCGTCCCCAGCCCTGCCGAGGCCCTGCCGGGCCCGTGCCGTCTCGTCGTCCACAGGCCAGCGCCGGGGCCGGTGCTCGTCCATAGGTGCGCCGCGATCGTCCCGTGAGCTGCGGGTAGCGGGCACGGTCGAGGCATGCACCCCGTCGTCGTCATCACCGCAGCCTCGGGTGGTCTGGGCGTCTCGACCTTCGCCGCGACCGCCGCCACCGTCCTCGCCCGGGAGGCCTCACCCACGCTGGTGGACGGCGCCTTCGGCGGCGGGGGAGTGGACGCGACGGTGGCGGCCGAGCACCTCGAGGGGCTGCGGTGGGGTGACCTCGCCGACCACGACGGGCGGGTCGACGCGGCTCGGCTGCGCGAGGCACTGCCGCGGGGGCCGGTCCCCGTGCTGGCGGCCCGCGGGCAGCGGCCGTCGGCCGAGGTCGTGCGTGATGTCGTCACGGGGCTGGCGGCGATCGGTCCCGTCGTCGTCGACCTGCCGTGCTCGGGGCGGCTCCCACGGGTGTGGTCGGAGATGGCAGACGTCGCGGTGGTGCTGGTGGGGCTGCGCCCGCGGTGGCTGCGTGACGGTGAGGCGCTCGCCGGGCAGGGCAGTCTGCCGGAGCAGACCCTGCTCGTCACCCGGGGGCCACGCCGCGCCGGCCGGGTCGCCGAGCGTGCGGCCGACCACCTGGGGCTGACCCTGCTCGACCACCTCTGCGACGACCCGGGCGTGGTGCGCGACGAGGCCCATGGGCGGGCGCCACGGCCCAAGGGCCCGGTGGGCGAGGTCGCGCGCGCCCTGGCGGCAGCGCTGCCGGAGGCTCGGCAGCCGCTGTCGGAGCAGGTCCTGGGGCTGGCGTCATGACGTGGTCGAGCGCGATCGACGCGCAGGTGCGGGCCGGTCGCGCGCCGGACGACGCCGTGATCGAGGAGGTGGCCCGCACCGAGGCGGTCCGCCTGGGCAGCGCAGGGGCGCTGCGACGCTCGGGTCAGCTGCGGGCCGACCTCATGGGGCTCGGGACGCTCGAGCCCCTCGTCGAGGACGAGGCCGTGACGGACGTGCTTGTCAACGGCGATGGGTCGGTGTGGGTCGACCGCGGTGCCGGGGTGGTGGCCGCCGGGGTGGAGCTCGACGGGCCCGAGGCGGTGCGTCGGCTCGCGACGCGCCTCTCCGCGGTGGCAGGTCGTCGCCTGGACGATGCCCAACCCTGGGTCGACGGGTTGCTCCCGCGGGGGATCCGGCTGCACGCCGTGCTGCCCCCGCTCGTGGCCGGTGGCGCCCACCTGAGCCTGCGGATCCCGCGTCACCGAGGCGGAGGACTCGATGCGCTCGTCACGCTCGGCATGGCCAGCGCCGGCCAGGCCGCACGGTTGCGCGAGATCGTCCACGACCGGCAGGCCTATGTCGTCACGGGCGGCACGGGCACGGGCAAGACGACCCTGCTCGCGGCCCTGCTCGCCGAGGTGCCGGCGGCCGAGCGGCTCGTCGTCGTCGAGGACGTCGGCGAGATCGACGTCGGCCACCCACACGTCGTGCGCCTGCAGGCCCGGTCGGCCAACACCGAGGGGGCCGGCGAGGTGACGATGGTCGACCTCGTGCGGCAGGCCCTGCGGATGCGCCCGGACCGCCTCGTCGTGGGAGAGGTCCGCGGGGCAGAGGTGAGGGACCTCCTGCTCGCCCTCAACACGGGCCACGAAGGGGGCTGCGGCACCCTCCACGCCAATCGCGCCGAGGACGTGCCGAGCCGGCTCGAGGCGCTGGGAGCGCTCGCCGGGATGAGTCGTGATGCGGTGCGCGCGCAGGTGGCCAGCGCGCTCGAGGTCGTCGTCCACCTCCGTCGTGTCGGCGGCCGACGGGTCGTCGACTCCATCGGTCCATTGCCGGTGCGGTCATGACGCTCGCAGTCGTGGGCCTCGTCCTCGCAGCGGCCCTCGTCTGGCCCGGCCGAGCCGCCGGCGTCGACATGGGCCCTGGCAGCGCCCTCGCCACACCGCGCAGGTGGTGGCGGGGTCGTCACGTGTCGACCGGTCGGGTCGAGGACCTCGAGTCGCTCGCCGGGGTGGCCGATCTGCTCGCGATGGCCCTGCGCTCGGGCGCGGCGCCGGTGTCGGCCCTGCGGGTCGTCGCCGCCCAGGCGCCCCGACCGTGGCGCCGGGTGCTCGAGGAGGTGCGCGACGAGCTGGCAACTGGTGGCGTCGCGGGGGCGGTGTGGCGTCGGCACGCGAGCGAGCGCGAGGAGTTGGCGCCGCTCGCCGGTGCGTGGTCGCTCAGCGAGGACCTGGGTGTCGCGCTCGCCCCGTCGATGGCGACGAGTGCGCAGGTGCTGCGGGCCAGGGTGCAGGCCCGGCGACGTCTGGAGGCCTCGACGGCGGGTGCCCGAGCGACGATGCGGATGCTCACGCTGCTGCCACTGGTGGGGCTGCTGGCGGGGTTCGCCTTCGGCCTGACGCCGTGGGAGGTGTACGGGCACAGCGCGGTGACGATGGCCTGCGCTGTGCTCGGCCTCGTGCTCACGGCGCTCGGCTGGCTCGTCTGCCGGCGGGTGCTCGCCCGTGCTGTCGCGCCCCGGGAGCACACGTGAGCCCGACCGTCGCCTTCCTCGTCGTCGTGGCGGTCCTTGCCTGGCCCGGCCGCAGCGCTCATCTGCGGTGGTGGCGCCGTGACGCGGAGCCCGTGGGGGAGGCGCCGGCCTCCTCGGTCACGGTGGACGAGGTTGCGGACGCGAGCGTCCTGCTCGCACTCGCCCTGCAGTCCGGTCGTGGGCTCGTGCAGTCCCTCGACGAGGTGGCCGGGGTGTCCGCGGCCGGCGCGGCGGAGGACCTGCGCCGGGTGGCCGCCGCCCTGCGCTGGGGGCGATCCATGAGCCAGGCGTGGACCTACGCCCGTGGGGTGTGGGGGCCGACGGCGACGGCCTTCGTCGTCGCGGACGCCGTCGGAGCTCCGTCGGCGACCGTGCTCCTCGACGCCGCGAGCAACCTGCGTGAGACCGAGGCGAGACGTCTCGAGGAAGCGGGAGGTCGGGCGGCGGTCATGCTCGTGCTGCCCCTCGGCCTGTGCTTCCTGCCGGCCTTCATCGCGACGGCCGTGGTGCCCACGGTCGCCGTGCTCGTGGGGACCCAGCTGTCCTGAGGAGTGGGTGACCCATGAGCGGGGTCCTGACGATCACCGCAGCCAGACGGCCGGCGGTGCCTCGCTGATCGCCGTGCACCACGCTGGCTGCCTCCTTCCGATATCGACCGGTCGACGGTTGCGCGAGGACCGTCGGGGATCCACAGGTGCTGGGTGCGGGGTGGGGTCGTGCACAGATGGCCCGGGCCGCGGTCAGGAGAACCGCTCAGGGCGAAGGGTGGACCTCACCGCGGCACATCGGGTGCCGCCGAAGGGAGGAGCGTCCCATGAAGAAGTCCATCGTCCGGTGGAGCCACCGGGCCCGGTTGGCCTGCGAGGCCGGCATGACGACCGCCGAGTACGCCGTCGGCACCTTGGCCGCCTGCACGTTCGCGATCGTCCTGCTGGCGGTCGTGAAGTCGGGGACCATCAAGTCGGGCCTGTCCGATGTCATCCTCGAGGCGCTCGGCATCCGCTAGGGCGGGCGACGAGTCGGGGATGGTGACGGCGGAGCTCGCCCTCACCCTCCCCGCCGTCGTCCTCGTCCTGACGATCTGTCTCGGCGCCCTTGCCTGGGGCGTCGACCGGGTCCGTTGCGTCGATGCCGCGCGCGTGGCCGTTCGCGAGATCGCCCGCGGTGAGGACCCGGGGCGCGCCCTCGACGACGCCCGAGCCCTCGCCCCCGAGGGTGCGAGTCTCGAGGTCGCCCGAGGCGGTCGCGACGTCACGGTGACGGTGACGAGCTCACCGCCGGAGGTCCTCGCCTTCGCGACGGGGGAGACCTCGTGCTTCTCAACGGCGCGCGTGGAGCCGACTCATGACCCGGCGTGACCTGCACGCCGAAGCAGGGTCCTCGACGATCATGTCGCTCGCCCTCATCGCCGTGCTGCTCACTGTCACGGTCGCGGCGCTCGCGGTGCTCTCGGCTGTCCGTGCCGCGCACATCGCGCGGTCGGCTGCCGACCTGTCGGCACTCGCGGGGGCGATCGAGTACCAAGCCTCTCTCGACGCCTCCGCGGCGTGCGCGGAGTCCTACCGTCTGGCGCAGCGGCACGACGTCCGGCTCCTCGACTGCCGGGTCACCGGCGACGGGGACGTGACGGTCACGGTCGCGGCGAGGATCCCCCTTCGTCTCGGCGGTGTCGGGCCGGAGCAGGCCGAAGGGAGGGCCCGCGCGGGGCCGCAGCCCGACCAGACGGCCGTGGGCGGCCTCCTCGACGGACCCTGACCGGCGGCGTCAGAGGGCAAGTCCGGCGACGAGCAGCGCGATCGCCAGCGCGGGCAGGACCCCTTGGTTGACGGCGGCGCGGGCCTTGTCCGGGCTGGAGAGGAGCAGGACGAGGCTCGCGGCGAGCATCGAGCCGACACCGGTGAGCACGAGCGTCAGGCCGACCGCCTCGTGCCCGACCGCGTGCACGACGATGCCCAGCGCGACGGCGATGGCGAGGAAGAGGTTGTAGAACCCCTGGTTGAAGGCGAGCTCGCGGGTGACCTGGGCCTCTTCCACCGAGGTGCCGAAGACGCCCCGGGCGCGGGTCGTCCACGCGAAGGACTCGAGGTAGAAGATGAAGACGTGCAAGGCGGCCGCGCACCCGGCGACGGCCAGACCGACCCAGATCACGGCCGGCCCGTCAGGCGCGCGGGTCGCGGCGGATCGGGCGGGTGGCGTCGTCGGCCGGCGCGGCCCCGCGCGTGTCGATCCGCTGGGTGGCCGCGCTGGTCGTGGGGTCGTGGCTCTCGGCGACCTCGGCCCGCTCGCGAGCGATCTGCGTCGAGACCCGCTGCTCCTCCAGGTCGCGCTCGCGCTGTGCGAGCTCTTCCTGGTGGGCCGCCTCCTGCTCGGCCAGCCGGCGGCGCGACTCCGCCTCCTGCTCCTTGCGCAGGCGACGTGCCTTCGCCTTGCGGGTCAGCGCCCACTTGATCGTGACCAGGCCCAGCCACAGCAGCAGCATCGTCAGCATGCCCGCGATGACGAGGGTCAGCGGGTTGAGGTTGATCGTCACCGCGTCGAGGAGACGGATGTCGACCTCCTGGCCCGACACCTCCGGCGCCTGGGTCCCGAGGATCAGCGCCGCCCCGATGAGGAGGGCGACGAGCACGAGGATGATGCCGAGGATGACCATGAGGGGTTCCTTTCGGTGGCGTCAGCCCGCCGTCTGCGGCAACGGGTCCTCGCTCACTGTAGGACCGAGCGTGCCCAGGAGCAGGTCAAGCAGGGCCACCGCGCCGCGCGCGTCGAGCGGCTCGTTGCCGTTGCCGCACTTCGGCGAGACGACGCACGCCGGGCAGCCGTCCCCGGCGCACGCACACCCGGCGATCGTCTCGCGGGTCATCGTCAGCCACTCGGTGATCCGCTCGTGCGCCCGCGCCGCGAATCCGGCCCCGCCCGGGTGCCCGTCGTAGACCATGATCGTCGGTAACCCCGTGCCCGGGTGCAGGTCGGTCGAGACCCCACCGATGTCCCACCGGTCGCAGGTCGCGAGCAGCGGGAGCATCCCGATCGCCGCGTGCTCGGCGGCGTGCGCGGCACCCGGCACGTCGGCCTCGGCGACTCCGGCGGCGGCGAGTGCCTCCGGCGTCATCGTCCACCACACGGCTCGCGTCGACAGGGTGCGCTCGGGCAGGTCGAGGTCGTGGCGCCCGATGACCTCGCCGCTCGGCAGCCGCCGGAGGAACCCGGTCACCTGGCGCCGCACGTCGACCCGCCCGAAGGAGACCCGCACCGGCCCGTGGTCGACCCCCGCCTCCTCGGCGACGATGTCGAAGGAGGAGACCGACTGGGCGTGCGTCGTCCACCCCGGGTCGCCGGCGACGACCGTGGCCGTCGCCTGATCGAGATCGAGCTCGGTGACGACGAAGGTGCGCCCCTGGTGCACGTGCACCGCACCCGTGTGCGCCTGGGCGTGCGCCGATGACTCGTCGATCGTGCCGACGACGCGGCCGGACCTCCCTTCGACGATGCTCACCACCTCACCGATGCCGCGCAGGGAGACGTGCTCACCCGGCCGGTCCGGCCGGGTCCAGTACCAGCCACCCGGCCGACGGCGCAGGATGCCGCGGTCGACGAGGACCTCGAGCACCCCTGCCAGGCCGTCGCCGAACCACCCCTCGTCGTCGAGCGTCACCGGGATCTCGGCGGCCGCGCACGCGACGTGCGGTACGAGCACGTGGACATTGGCCGGGTCGAGCACGCTCGCCTCGACCGGCGCGTCGAAGATCGCCTCCGGGTGGTCGACGACCCACGTGTCGAGCGGGTCGTCGGCCGCGAGCAGCACGGCGAGGGCGTCCTGCCCGTCACGGCCGGCGCGGCCTGCCTGCTGCCACGCCGACGCCAGCCGCCCCGGCCAGCCGGCCATGAGCACGACGTCGAGCCCGGCGATGTCGATGCCGAGCTCGAGGGCATTGGTCGCGGCGAGCCCGAGCAGGTCACGCTCGCGCAGCCGACGCTCGATGACGCGGCGCTCCTCGGGCAGGTAGCCGCCGCGGTAGGCGGCGATCCGCCCCTCGTCGGCGGCGCTCACCTGCCGCGCCGCGGAGGTGGCCAGGGCCTCGACCCCGGCGCGGGAGCGCGCGAAGGCCAGCGTCTGCACGTCGCGACCCACGAGGTGGGCCATGAGGTCGGCGGCCTCCGTCGTGGGGGAGCGGCGGCTCCCTTCGTCGTCCTCGGGCGGCTGCCACAGCGCGAAGGTCATCGCGCCGCGCGGCGACCCGTCGTGGGTGACGGCGAGGACGTCGTCGCCGACGAGGCGGGTGGCGTGCCCGCCGGGGTCGCCGACGGTCGCGGAGGCCAGGACGAAGACCGGGTCGGCGCCGTACCGACGCGCCACCCGCCGCAGGCGACGGATGAGCAGCGCGACGTGCGAGCCGAAGACCCCGCGGTAGACGTGGCACTCGTCGATGACGACATAGCGCAGTCGTCGCAGGACGTGCGCCCAGTGCTCGTGGCCGGGCAGGAGGGAGTGGTGGACGAGGTCGGGGTTGGTGAGGATGACGTCGGCGTGGTCACGGATCCACCGGCGCTCGTCGGTCGGGGTGTCGCCGTCGTAGGTGGCGGCGCGGATCCCCGGGATCGCCCACGACTGGATGCGGGCGAGCTGGTCGGCGGCCAGCGCCTTGGTGGGGGAGAGGTAGAGGGCGGTGGCACCGCGACCGTTGGCCGCGGCCCTCCCTTCGAGCACTGCTGTGAGCGAAGGGAGGAGATAGCCCAGTGACTTGCCCGAGGCCGTCCCCGTGGCGAGCACGACGTGCCGCCCTTCGCGGGCGGCCTGCGCGGCGGTCGCCTGGTGCGACCACAGTCGCGCGATGCCTGCCCCGGCCAGAGCCTGCCGCAGGGGAGGGGCGACCCACGTGGGGACGTCGGCGTGCTCCGGCTCGCGGGCGGGGAGCGACTCGACGTGCCGGACGAGCTCCTCGCGCCCGCGCGCCAGGTCGGCGAGCAGGTCGCGGGCCTGCGGGCGGGTGTGGGACATGTGTTCTACGGTAGGCGGATGCCGATCTCCGTCACGACCAGCGCAGCCGGAGAGGTCAATATCGTCCACGTCACCGGGGAGATCGATGTGGCCTCCGCCGCGGTGCTGCGCGATGCCCTCGAGGCCCTCATCGCCGACGGGCGACGCCGCCTGACGCTCGACCTCGGAGGGGTCACCTTCCTCGACTCGACCGGTCTCGGGATCGTCGTCGGCCGCCTCAAGAAGCTCGCCCGCCACGGCGGGACGCTCACCGTCGCGGCCTCGCACGAGAGGGTGCTGCGCGTCTTCGCCATCACCGGCCTCGACCAGCTCCTCGACATCCACCCCGATCTCGAGGGCGCGGTCCGGGCAGCGGGGGCGCCCCGGCAGTAGGGTGACAGCGCGGCTGACCCGCCTGATGACGGACCGGCCGTGACCCGCGCCCATCAAGGAGGATGGCATGGCTGTCACGCTCGCGACCCTGTCCACCGCATCGTCGATCGACCTCGACGGCACCAACCTGGGTCTGGTCGGGGGTGTCGCCGTCATCGGCCTGCTGGCCCTCGTGCTCGGCGTCGTCCTCAGAGGCCAGGTGCTCACCGCCGGCGCGGGCACGCCCCGCATGCAGGAGATCGCCGGGGCGGTCGAGGAGGGCGCGCACGCCTACCTGCGCCGCCAGTTCAGGACCCTGCTCGTCTTCGTCGCGCTCGTCTTCGTCCTCCTGCTCTTCCTGCCCGCGGACTCCTCGGGCGTGCGGTGGGGTCGCTCGGGGTTCTTCGTCCTCGGCGCCGGCTTCTCCGCCGCCATCGGGTATCTCGGGATGTCGCTCGCGGTCAAGGCCAACGTCCGCGTCGCCGAGGCGGCCCGCTCCACCGGCCGCGACGACGGCATGCGCATCGCCTTCCGCACCGGCGGCACCGTCGGCATGTTCACCGTGGGCCTCGGTCTGCTCGGCGCGGCCGTCGTCGTCCTCGTCTACCGGGGTGATGCGCCCAAGGTGCTCGAGGGCTTCGGCTTCGGCGCCGCGCTCCTCGCGATGTTCATGCGGGTCGGCGGCGGCATCTTCACCAAGGCCGCTGACGTCGGCGCCGACCTCGTCGGCAAGGTCGAGGCGGGCATCCCCGAGGACGACCCCCGCAATGCGGCGACGATCGCGGACAACGTGGGCGACAACGTCGGCGACTGCGCGGGCATGGCCGCCGACCTCTTCGAGTCCTACGCCGTGATGCTCGTCGCCGCGCTCATCCTCGGCTCGGCGGCCTTCGGCGCCCACGGGCTCGTCTTCCCCCTGCTCATCCCGGCCATCGGTGCGGTCACGGCGATGATCGGCATCTTCATCACCCGGGCGCGCTCGGGCGAGTCGGCGCTCGATGCCATCAACCGGGGCTTCTTCATCTCCGCGGCGATCTCGGCCGTGCTGTGCGCCGCCGCGGCCTACCTCTACCTGCCCGGCACCTACGCCGAGCTCGGCTCCTCCGACGAGACGGTCGCCCAGCTGGTCGGTGACCCGCGGCGCGCCGCCCTGCTCGCGGTCGTCCTCGGCATCGTCCTCGCCGCGGTGATCCTGCGGATGACCGGCTACTACACCGGCACCGACAAGCGCCCGACGATGGACGTCGCCCGCACGACCGAGACCGGCGCCGCCACCGTGATCCTGTCGGGGATCAGCCTGGGCCTCGAGTCGGCGGTCTACAAGGTCGTGACCATCGCCGTGTGCATCTACCTCGCCTTCCTGCTCGGCGGCTCCTCCGTCGTCCTCGGCCTCTTCTTCATCGCGCTCGCCGGCTGCGGACTGCTGACGACCGTCGGGGTCATCGTCGCCATGGACACCTTCGGCCCGGTCTCGGACAACGCGCAGGGCATCGCCGAGATGTCCGGTGACGTCTATGGTGAGGCGGCTCAGGTGCTCACCGAGCTCGACGCGGTCGGCAACACGACCAAGGCGATCACCAAGGGCATCGCCATCGCGACCGCCGTGCTCGCCGCGACCGCCCTCTTCGGCAGCTACACCGATGCCTGGCGCGGTGCCCTGTCGACCGTCGACGAAGGGAGCGTCACGGCCCAGCAGGTCGCCGACCTCGAGCTCATGGTCAACACCCAGATCGTCACGCCGAGCGTGCTCGTCGGGCTCCTGCTCGGGGCTGCGGTCGTCTTCCTGTTTTCGGGCCTGGCGGTCAACGCGGTCACCGTGGCCGCGGGCTCGATCGTCCACGAGGTGCGTCGTCAGTTCCGCGAGCACCCCGGGATCATGGAGGGCACCGAAAAGCCCGAGTACGCGCGGGTCGTCGACATCTGCACGCGCGACTCGCTCGCCAAGCTCGCCACCCCGGGCCTGCTCGCCGCCCTGACCCCGATCGTCGTCGGATTCGGCCTGGGCATCGGGGCGCTCGCGGGTTTCCTCGCCGGGGCGATCGCCTGCGGTGCCCTCATGGCCGTCTTCCTCGCCAACTCCGGTGGCGCGTGGGACAACGCGAAGAAGATCGTCGAGGACGGGCACCACGGCGGCAAGGGGTCGCCGGCTCACGAGGCGGCGGTCATCGGCGACACCGTCGGTGACCCCTTCAAGGACACCGCCGGGCCCGCGATCAACCCGCTCATCAAGGTGATGAACCTCGTCGCCGTGCTCATCGCGCCCGCCGTCATCACCCTCTACCTCGGTGACGGCGCCGACCAGCTCGTCCGGTGGGCCATCGCCCTGGTCGCCCTGCTCGTCGTCGCCGCCGCGCTCGTGATCACCAAGCGCGACGACGTCGCCGTCGGCGACGGCGACGGCGAGGGGGTGCCGGCGGTCGACCGGACGTAGGTGGCCGCCCCACTAGGCTCGGCCGGGTGACCGCCAGCACCACGCCCCGCACCCACCCCGAGCTGATCGCCGCGCTGCGCGCCGACCTGGGGGAGGCCCCCTTCGCCGTCGACGCCGTCAGGGAGCGGCTCGGCGACCTCGCCGCCAACGCGCTGGGGCGCGAGCAGTCTCTGCCCGCCCGCCGCGCGGTGGCCGGGGCCAGCGACCCGCTCGGCATCCTCATCGGCTGCTTCGGCCTCGGGCTGCCCACCGCCGCCGACGACCTCGCCCGGGCGCTGCCCCGCACCGGCGTCACCGGCGCGGTCACCCTCGGGATCGTCGAGCCGCAGGGCGCACACGTCGTCGCCACGTGCGACCTGCGGCCCTACGGCGACGACGCGGGAGGCGCCTGGTGGGTCGCCTCCGACCCGACCGAGCACGCCCGCAGCGGCCCGCTGCCCGTCGACCACGTGCTCGGCATCGGGGGCGCCTCGTCGACCCTCGCGTCGTGGACACCCCGCCCCCGGGTCGCCCGCGCCCTCGACGTCGGGACCGGCTGCGGCGTGCAGGCGCTGCACCTCTCCGGCCACGCCGACGCGGTCGTCGCCACCGACCTCTCTCGTCGGGCCCTCGGCTACGCGGCCTTCAACGCGGCGCTCAACGAGCAGGACTGGGACCTGCGCGAGGGCTCCTTCCTCGAGCCGGTCGCGGGGGAGGCCTTCGACCTGATCGTGAGCAATCCTCCCTTCGTCATCACGCCGCGCACCGCCGACGTGCCGCTCTACGAGTACCGCGACGGCGGGGCCGCGGGCGACGCCGTCGTCGCGGCGCTCACCCAGCAGGTCGGCGCGCACCTCGCGCCGGGCGGCATCGCCCAGCTCCTCGGCAACTGGGAGTCGGTGGCGGGCCAGGACTGGCGCGAGCGCGTCGGGGAGTGGGTCGCGGCGAGCGGTCTCGACGCGTGGGTCGTCCAGCGCGACGTGCAGGACCCCGCGGAGTACGCGGCGCTGTGGTCCCGCGACGGTGGGCACCTGCCCGGCACGAGCGAGCACGAGGCGCTCGTCGGTGCCTGGCTCGACGACTTCGAGCAGCGGGGTGTCGAGCAGATCGGCTTCGGCGTCATCACGCTGCACCGCCCGACGTCGCGGCGGGCTCCCTTCGTCGACCTCGTCGAGGCGACCGGGGCGGTCGCCTCGCCGATGGGCCCGGCCATCGCGGCGGGGCTCGTCGCCCGCGACCGGCTCGCCGGACTCGACGACGACGCCCTGCTCGACACCGCGTGGCGCTGCGCCGACGACGTGACGACGGAGACCCACGCGGCGCCCGGCGCCAGCGACCCCCATGTCATCGTCCTGCGCCAGGGCGGGGGCCTGGCCCGCTCGATCCGCCTCGACACCCTCGACGCCGCGCTCGTGTCGGTGTGCGACGGCGAGCTGACCGCCCGCCAGTCGCTCACGGCGATCTCGGCACTGCTCGACCTGCCCACCGGTGAGGCCCTCGGCGCCGGAGCAGGCCTGGTGCGCCGGCTCGCCGCCGACGGGCTGCTGCTGCCCGGCTGAGTCCCCTTCGAGACGGCCGCAGGCGGCCTCCTCAGGGGGCGGGTCGGGTAGCGGCCGTAGGCGGCCTCCGGGTCCTGAGGTGGGAGTCTGCGCAGCGGGCGACCGTCTCGAAGGGCAGGGGGCGCGGGGAGTCCGCGCAGCGGGCGGACTCTGAGGGAACGGCGCGGGTGCCTGGACACGGAAGAACCCTCCCTCCGCAGGAGCGTGAGCTCGTGCGGAGGGAGGGTTCGACGGGTTGCCCGAGGTCAGGCGCCCATCGTGATCTTCCACTCGTCGTCGACCTTCTTGAGCTTGACGTCGTTTTCCTCGCCCTTGGCGTTCTTCACCTTGACAGTGGCGGTCTTCTCGTCATCGGAGACGGTGGAGGAGAGGATCTCGATGTCGTCGGCGTTGGCCTCCTCGGCCATCTCGTCGCCGCCCTCCTCCATGCCCTCGGCGCACTTCATGCCGCCCTGCTCCATCGTCTTGACCATCTCGGGGTCGATGGCGTCGCAGACCTTTTCGTAGTCCTTGTCCTCGAAGGCCTGGGCGAAGTCGGTCACGGCCTTCTCGGCGTCCTCCTCCGGGCTGCTGCCGCAAGCGCTCAGGCCGAGGGCCAGCGCGCTGGCGGCGAAGACGGTGGCGAGCTTCTTCATGGGTGGGTCCTCCCCTTCGTGGGCCGGCCGTGGCGCCGGACGCTCTGCCGACGAGCCTAGCGACGGGCGGCCGGCAGCACGACGGGGAGCCCTCCCCGGTCAGCTGAACTGCCAGGAGCGCTTCGACAGGCCGTACCAGAAGCCCTCGACGGTCGTCCGCCGCTCGCTGGCGCCCGACGCCTCGGCCGCACCCATCGCGATGTAGAGCGGGGCCCAGTGCTCGGTGCGCGGGTGCGCCTCGTGGCCGGCGGGGGCGAGCTCGAACATCCGCGCGAGGGAGTCGACGTCGCCTGCGGCGACGGTCTCGGCGGCCCAGTGGTCGAACTCGCTCGACGCGGTCGGCGGCGTGGAGTCGGCACCGGCCCGCGGGTTGAACCAGCGCAGGTTGTGCGTCGTGAAGCCGGAGCCGACGATGAGCGTGCCCTGGTCGCGCAGCGGGGCGAGGGCGCGGCCGAGCTCGAGCAGCTCGTGCGGGTCGAGCGTCGGCATCGACATCTGCAGCACGGGCACGTCGGCGTCGGGGTACATCTCGACGAGGGGCACGTAGGCGCCGTGGTCGAGCCCGCGGGTCTCGTCGCGCTGGACGTCGACCCCCTTCGGCTTGAGGAGGGCGGAGACCTCGTCGGCGAGGTCGGGAGCCAGGGGCGCGTCGTACTGCACCCGGTAGTACCGCTCGGGGAAGCCCCGGAAGTCGTAGGTCAGCGGCACCTTGCGCTGGCTGGGGCTGACGGTGACGGGGGCGTCCTCCCAGTGGGCGGACACCATGAGGATGTCCTTGGGGCGCTCGATCTCGGCGGACCAGCGGGCCAGCTCGGCGGTCCAGCGCGCGTCGTCGGCGAGCGGGGGAGCGCCGTGCGAGAGGAAGAGGACGGGCGGGGTCGAGGTCATGGCCACGACATTACTTGTATCTTTAACTAACTGTCAAGCGGACCGTCGGCCCGCCCCCCGGGGTGCGAAGGGAGTCCCCAGCTCGGTGTACGGTCGGCGCCAGAAGAGCCCGACGTCGAAGCAGCGACGAATCCGCTGCACGTGGGATCAGGAAACGAGGCACACATGGCCAGCAAGCTCGTCATCGTGGAGTCACCCGCCAAGGCCAAGACGATCGCCGGGTACCTTGGCGCCGACTTCGCCGTCGAGGCATCGGTGGGTCACATCCGCGACATCCCGACCCCCTCGGAGATGCCCGCCGAGATGAAGAAGGGCCCCTTCGGGCGCTTCGGGATCAACATCGAGGAGGGCTTCGAGCCCTTCTACGTCGTCGACCCGGACAAGAAGAAGAAGGTCGCCGAGCTCAAGCGCCTGCTCAAGGACGCCGACACCCTCTACCTCGCCACCGATGAGGACCGCGAGGGTGAGGCCATCGCCTGGCACCTCCTCGAGACGCTCAAGCCCAAGGTCCCCGTCAAGCGGATGGTCTTCCACGAGATCACCAAGGAGGCCATCCAGCGGGCCGTCGAGGACACCCGCGAGCTCGACATCAACCTCGTCAACGCGCAGGAGTCACGCCGCATCCTCGACCGTCTCTACGGGTACGAGGTCTCGCCGGTCCTGTGGCGCAAGGTCAAGGCCGGCCTGTCCGCCGGTCGCGTGCAGTCCGTCGCCACCCGCATCGTCGTCGAGCGGGAGCGCGAGCGGATGGCCTTCAAGGTCGCCTCCTACTGGAGCGTGGAGGGCAGCTTCTCCTCGACCTCCGCCCCCTTCGCCGCCCGCCTGGCCTCCCTCGACGGGACGAAGGTGGCGACCGGCTCCGACTTCGACGACACCGGCGCGCTCAAGGGCTCTGCCCGCCAGCTCGACGAGCGGGCCGCCACGGCCGTCGCCGAGGCGACGATCGCCGCCGACGTCACCGTCGCCTCCGTCACGGAGAAGCCCTACACCCGACGGCCGTACGCCCCCTTCACCACCTCGACCCTCCAGCAGGAGGCCGGCCGCAAGCTCGGCCTCGGGTCCAAGGCGGCCATGGGCGTGGCCCAGAAGCTGTACGAGAACGGCTACATCACCTACATGCGTACCGACAGCACCAACCTGTCGGGCTCGGCGATCTCCGCGGCACGTGGGCAGGCCCGGGACATGTACGGCGCCGACTTCGTGCCGGAGCAGCCGCGCGTCTACGGCAAGAAGGCCAAGAACGCCCAGGAGGCGCACGAGGCGATCCGCCCCGCCGGTGACCGCTTCCGCACCCCGGCCCAGGTGGCCGGTGAGCTGCGCGGCGACGAGTTCAAGCTCTACGAGCTGATCTGGAAGCGGACGATCGCCTCGCAGATGGCCGACGCCAAGGGTTCCACCGCCACGATCAAGCTCGCCGCCGACCTCGGTGGCTGCGAGGTCGCCTCTGCCGCTGAGTACTCCGCCTCGGGCACGGTCATCACCTTCAAGGGCTTCCTCGCCGCCTACGAGGAGGGCACGGACGAGCCCCGCGAGGCGAAGAAGGACGGCGAGGCCCGCCTGCCGAAGCTCGCCGAGGGCGCGACCGTCGACGTCGTCGACGCGACCCCCTCCGGCCACGAGACGTCGCCGCCGGCCCGCTACACCGAGGCCTCCCTCGTGAAGAAGATGGAGGAGCTCGGCATCGGCCGCCCCTCCACCTACGCCTCGACGATCAGCACCATCCAGGACCGCGGCTACGTCCGCAAGAAGGGCAGCGCGCTCGTCCCGACATGGCTCGCCTTCGCGGTGACCCGCCTCATGGAGGTGCACTTCGGTCGCCTGGTCGACTACCGCTTCACGGCGTCGATGGAGGAGGA
Organism: Janibacter hoylei PVAS-1; assembly: GCF_004025845.1. Taxonomy (NCBI): domain Bacteria; kingdom Bacillati; phylum Actinomycetota; class Actinomycetes; order Micrococcales; family Intrasporangiaceae; genus Janibacter; species Janibacter hoylei. The sequence continues at coordinate 13,722 of NZ_PIPF01000011.1, read as the reverse complement.
CCTCGACGAGATCGCCTCCGGCTCCGCCGAGCGCGTGGCCTGGCTGCAGCGCTTCTACTACGGCAGCGAAGGGGGCAACGAGGGCCTGCAGAGCCTCGTCGCCGACCTCGGTGACATCGACGCACGGGCGATCTCGACCATCGACATCGGCGACGGCATCGTCGTGCGGGTCGGTCGCTACGGCCCGTACGTCGAGGAGGTCGTGCCGAAGGGGGTCGACCCCGCCACCGGCGAGGTGACCGACGAGACGAACACGACGCCGGCGCCCAAGCGGGCGACGATCACCGACGATGTGGCGCCCGACGAGCTCACGCCAGCGATGGCGCGCGAGTTCCTCGCCGCTGCCGCCGACGACGGTCGGGTCCTGGGCCAGGACCCCGAGACCGGCCGCGACGTCGTCGTCAAGAACGGTCGCTACGGACCCTACGTCACCGAGGTGCTCGAGGAGTCGGCCGACGACAAGCCCAAGCGCGGCAAGGCCAAGGTCAAGCCGCGCACGGCCTCGCTCTTCAAGAGCATGGACCCCTCGACGGTCGACCTCGAGCAGGCGCTGAAGCTCCTCTCGCTGCCGCGCACCATCGGCACGGTCACCGAGACCACCACCGGTGAGGACGGCACGGAGAAGTCCGTCGAGGTGCCGATCACCGCGCAGAACGGCCGCTACGGCCCGTACCTGAAGAAGGGCACCGACTCGCGCTCCATCGAGACCGAGGAGCAGCTCTTCACGATGACCCTCGAGGAAGCGCTCGCGATCTACGCCCAGCCCAATCAGCGGGGCCGCGCCGCGGCCAAGCCGCCGCTCGCGGAGTTCGGCGAGGACCCGGTGAGCGGCAAGAAGGTCGTCGTCAAGGACGGTCGCTTCGGCCCCTACGTCACCGACGGTGAGACGAATGCCACGCTCCGTCGCGGTGACGAGCCGGAGACGCTGACCGCGGAGCGAGCCTACGAGCTCATCGCCGAGAAGCGGGCCAAGGGCCCCACGACCCGCAAGAAGTCGGCGAAGAAGACCGCGAAGAAGGCGACCAAGAAGACGGCCAAGAAGGCGACGGCGAAGAAGACCGCGGCGAAGAAGGCGAGCGCCAAGAAGTCCTGAAGGGCGTCCGGCCCCTGGTCGCACCCGTTGCCGCCTTCGTTACTCGTGGGTATGGTCCGGGAAACCGCACCGAAGGAGCTGCCCGCATGGACCTGGACCCGTCGACCTTTGCGTCGATGACGCCCGAAGAGTTTGCCCAGACCGCCAAGCAGATGTCCGACAAGGAGGTCTCGGAGGTCATGAGCGGCGAGCTGCGCACGCCGATCCTCGACGCGATCTTCGAGCGTTTCCCGGAGCTCTTCCGCCCGGAGCGGGCCGCAGGCGTGAGCAGCACGATCCAGTTCCGTATCACCGGCGGGCCGGACGACCACCCGCACGACACCTACGAGATCGTCGTCGACGACGGCACGTGTGCGGTCTCGCCCGAGCCGGGTGAGCGGTACGACACCTCGCTCATGATGGCGCCGCCGGAGTTCCTCAAGATGGTCACCGGCCGAGGCAACCCGACGATGCTCGTCATGCGCGGCAAGATCAAGGTCAAGGGCGACATCGCCACGGCCGCCAAGTTCCCCACCCTCTTCGACATCCCGAAGGCCTGATACCGATGAACCCCCTGATCGTCGCCAAGACCATGGCCAAGCGCGGGATGCTCACCCCCGGGCCGCCGGCCGCCCAGGTCAAGCAGCTCACCGCCCTGAAGAAGTGGGGCTTCGGCCTCGCGGGCGAGTTGCGCCAGGCCGCCAACCGCTCGCCGAAGACCGTCGCGGTCATCGACGAGACCCGGGGCGCCACGACCTACGCCGAGCTGCTCGCCAACTCCGAGAAGATCTCGACGATCCTCACCGAGATGGGCTTCGGCCCCGGTGACCGGATCGGCCTGCTCGCCCGCAACCACGTGCAGGCCATCGAGGTCATGACGGCGACCTCCGCGATCGGGGTCGACCTCGTCCTGGGCAACACCGGGCTGGCCGGGCCGCAGTTCGCCGTCGTCGCCGAGCAGCAGGGCATCAAGGCACTCATCCACGACGACGAGTTCGCCGAGGTGGTCTCGCACCTGCCGCAGGAGATGCCTCGCATCACCGAGACCGAGCTGGCTCGGCGGGTCGAGCAGGCGCCCCGCCCCCAGGCGCTGCCGGTGCCGACCAAGGGCGGCCGCACGATCATCCTCACCTCCGGCACGACCGGGACGCCGAAGGGAGCGGCCCGCAAGACTCCCGGTGGTTTCGGCCCGCTCATCTCGATCATCGACCGGATCCCCCTGCGCGCCCACGACCGGATCCTCATCTCCGCGCCGATCTTCCACACCTGGGGCTACGCGGCGATGCAGCTGTCGATGGCGCTGCGCGCGACGATCATCCTGCAGCGGCGCTTCAAGCCCGAGGCGGCGCGGGCGGCGCTCGAGGAGCTGCAGCCCGACGCCATGTTTGCCATCCCGGTCATGCTCCAGCGGATGATGGAGCTGCCGAGCGACCCCGCGGCCCGCTCCCGGCGCAGGCTGCGCGTCGTCGCGACCTCCGGGTCGGCCTACCCCTCGGGCTTCACGACGAAGTTCATGGACGAGTACGGCGACGTGCTCTACAACCTCTACGGGTCCACCGAGGCGTCCTGGGTGTGCATCGCGACGCCCGCCGACATGCGCCGCCACCCCAACACGGCGGGTACACCGCCCCTGGGGACGGTCGTGCGGATCCTCGACGAGGACGGTCGCGAGGTGCCGGCGGGGGAGAAGGGTCGGATCTTCTGCGGCAACGAGCTCGTGTTCGACGGCTACACCAACGGCAACACCAAGGACTTCATCGACGGGCTCGTCTCGACGGGGGACATGGGGCACCTCGAGGGCGACCTCTACTTCGTCGATGGTCGCGACGACGACATGATCGTCAGCGGTGGCGAAAACGTCTACCCGATCGAGGTCGAGGGGCTGCTCGCCGAGCACCCCGCGGTGCGTGAGGTCTCCGCCATCGGCGTCCCCGACGACGACTTCGGCCAGCGGCTCGCGGTCTTCGTCGCGCTCAACGACGGGCACACCCTCACCGGTGACGAGGTCAGGGAGCACGTGCGGGCCCACCGCGCCCGGCACTGCATCCCCCGCGAGGTCGTCTTCATGGACGAGCTGCCGCGCAATGCCACCGGCAAGATCCTCAACCGGGAGCTGCGCAAGCACTTCGCCTGACGCCCCCGTCGCCTGCTCGCTCTGGCCGACCCCTCCACTGCGCATTTCCCTAGGGAAATGCGCAGTCGGGGGCGGTCAGAGCCACTGGCCGAAGGCCAGGGGCTCGCGGGTGAAGCGGTAGGTGGCCCAGTTGAGGTGGGTGACGGTGCCGGAGGCATCGCGGGTGACCCGCAGCAGCTCGCCGCGCTCGCGGCCCGACACCGTGCGGTAGCGGTCGGTGGCCTCGGCCTCGAAGACCGAGGGCGGCATCTCCTTGGGCTGGCCGGCCACCCGCGCTTCGAGCCGGCCCTCGCGCACCGACAGCACGAAGTGGGTCCCCTCGGAGTACCAGTGCCCGAGCAGCGGGACGAGCTCGTCGGGCAGCTCGGTCCCGGGCTGCCAGGGCTCGGGCTGCACCGGCTCGCGCTCGATCGCGATCGTCCCGAGCTCGATGGCGGCGGCCGCAGGAGGGACGGGGGCGGAGTTGTTCATGAGGATCAGTCCCGTTGTGGCAGTGGGACGCTCGGTGAAGACGCCGGTGATCGAGCCGGGCCAGCCGCCGGTGTGCCCCACCCAGGTGCGCCCTTCGTGCCGCACGAGCTGGAAGCCCAGCCCCCACGCGGAGGTCCACCCCGTCACGTCGGCCATGACCTGCGGCTGGCACATCTCCTCCAGCGTGTCGGGGGAGAGCACCTCGTCGACCGGGTCGGCCACGAAGCCGCCCCAGCGCGCCATGTCGGTGGCGGTCGACCGCAGACCGCCGGCCGGGTCCATCGCGGCCGCGTCGAAGACCGGCTCCTCGACCGGGACGTCTGCGAAGGGCGGGACGTAGTACCCCTTCGCCCGGCGGCCGGAGGGGACGGTGCCGGTGCGGGTCATCTCGAGCGGGTCGAGGATGCGCCGCCGGATCGACTCCTCCCAGGTGCACCCGTCGAGGCGCCCGATGATCTCGCCGAGGACGGCGTAGGCGAGGTTGGAGTAGTGCCAGCGGTCGTGCGGCCGCCCGACGCGCTCGGCCTGCGACCAGCCGGCGAGCATCTCCTCGCGGGAGGGCATGACCATGGTGTCGAAGACGTCGCCGACGGGTTCGCGCTGCATGCCGGAGGTGTGCGAGAGCAGCTGGCGGATCGTCACGCGGGCGTGGGCGGAGTCCGCGAGGTGCTGCTCGACCGTGTCGTCGAGGTCGAGCCGGCCCTCGTCGCGCAGCGCCATGATCGCGACGGCCGTGAAGGTCTTGGAGTTGCTCGCCACGGGGTACTGCGTGTCCGCGTCGGGTGCCTCGCCCGGGGTCGCGAGGTCGATCGTGCCGATGCCCGTGGACCACTCCAGCCGGCCGTCACGCGCGACGCCGGCGACGAGCCCCGGGACGCGGCCGTCGGTCTGCGCGGTCAGCGCGCGGGTGGTCAGGGCTCGTGCGGTCTCGTCGCTGAAGGTCATGCGCCCGACGATAGGCCCACCGGGTGGGGACGGCCGCAGGACCGTGTCGGGGCGGTGCCATAGGGTCGACGGCGTGACGGACAGTGGGTACTTCATCGCCTTCGAAGGGGGCGACGGCGCGGGCAAGTCGACGCAGGTGCGGCACCTCGTCGCGGCCCTCGAGGCCGCGGGGCGCGAGGTCGTCGTGACCCGCCAGCCAGGCGGGACGGCGCTGGGCGCCGCCCTGCGCGACCTCGTGCTGCACGGGGAGGCGATCACGCCGCGCGCAGAGGCGCTGGTCTTCGCGGCCGACAAGGCGCAGCACGTGGCGGAGGTGGTCCTCCCTTCGCTCGCCCGCGGAGCGGTCGTCGTCACCGACCGCTACGTCGACTCGTCGGTGGCCTACCAGGGGGCCGGGCGCACGCTGGGGGTCGACGAGGTGGCGCAGCTGCAGGGCTGGGCGGTCGGTGGGCTCACCCCGGACCTCACGGTCGTCGTGGACGTCGACCCGGCCGAAGGGCGGCGCCGTCGCGGTGGCAGCCACGACCGGATGGAGTCGGAGGCCGACGCCTTCCACACGGCGGTGCGGGAGCGCTTCCTCGCGCTGGCCGATGCGGCACCAGACCGCTACCTCGTCGTCGACGGCACCGCAGCGCCGGAGGCCGTCGCGGATCAGGTGCGGGCCCGCCTCGTCGCGGACGGCCTGCTGTGACCGCGGCTCCGGCAGGCGCAGCGGCACCGATCTGGCGTGACGTGGTCGGCCAGAGCGAGACGATCGCGACGCTCACCCGGGCCGTGTCGGACCCGTCCGCGATGACGCACGCCTGGCTCTTCACCGGGCCGCCGGGGTCGGGCCGCTCGACGGCGGCGCGCGCCTTCGCCGGTGCCCTGCTCTGCCCGAGCGGTGGGTGCGGCGAGTGCCGCGAGTGCCGCACGGCGGTCGACGGCACGCACGCGGACGTCGACGTGCTCGCGACGGAGGCGCTGTCGATCGGTGTCGCGGCCACGCGCGACCTCGTCCAGCTCGCCGGTCGCTCGCCGAGCGTGGGCCGCTACCGGATCATCCTCGTCGAGGACGCCGACCGGTTGACCGAGCAGTCGGGCAATGCCCTGCTCAAGGCACTCGAGGAGCCGACGCCGCGCACGGTGTGGCTGCTGTGCGCCCCGAGCCTGGAGGACGTGCTCATCACCGTGCGCTCCCGCTCGCGGCACGTCCGGCTGCGCACCCCTCCGGTCGCCGAGGTCTCGGCCCTGCTGCAGCGTCGCGACGGCATCGACCCCGGCATGGCGACCTACGCCGCCCGCGCCGCGCAGAGCCACATCGGGCTGGCCAAGCGGCTGGCGACCGACGAGGGTGCGCGCATCCGACGTCGCGACACGATCGCCATGGCGGCGCGGATCCGGGGGGTCTCCGACGCCGTGGGCGCGGCCGCCGACCTGCTGCACATCGCCGAGGAGGAGCGTGACCGCACGCTCGACTCGCGTGCCGCGGCCGAGAAGCAGCGCCTCCTCGAGACCCTCGGGGCCGACCCGAGCGCGCGGACGCAGCCACCGCACATCCGCGCGCAGGTGACGGCGCTGGACAAGGAGCACAAGACGCGGGCGACCCGCTTCACCCGCGACATGGTCGACCGGGCGCTCGTCGACCTGCTCTCGGTCTACCGCGACGCCCTCGTCGTCCGCTCCGGCTCGCCGGTCGCCCTCGTCAACGAGGACGCGCGCCCGGTCGTCGAGGAGGTCGCGCACGCCTTCACCAGCGAAGGCCTGCTCGGGGCGATGGAGGCGATCGCCACGGCGCGTGAGCGGATCGCCGCCAACGTCGCGCCGCTGCTCGCGCTCGAGGCGATGGCGGTCTCCGTGCAGCTGCCCACCCGCAGGTAGCGTCGGGGCATGAGCTCTCGCCGGTCACGCCCCCTCCGCGTCGTCGCCGCCGTGTCGGCACTGATGCTGCCGCTGGCCGGCTGCTCCCTGCTCGACCCCGGCCCGGAGCCGAGCGGGCTGACGCCGGGGGACCGGCAGCCGCCCGCCGGTACGACGGGCCTGGAGCGGTACTACGAGCAGGACCTGCAGTGGGGCGAGTGCGAGCGTGGTGACGGCGAGTGCGCCGAGCTCGAGGTGCCGATGGACTACGACGACCCCGACGGCGAGACGATCAAGATCGCCGTCCTGCGGATCAAGGCGAAGGGGAAGGCCGCGGGCTCCCTCGTCGTCAACCCCGGTGGCCCGGGCGGCTCCGGCGTCGAGTACGCCGCCGCGGCGGACTTCGTCGTGAGCGACCAGATCCGCAAGAGCTTCGACGTCGTCGGCTTCGACCCGCGCGGCGTGGCCCGCTCCCACCCGGTCGACTGCCTCGACGACGCCGGCATGGACCGCTACCTGGCCAAGGACCCCACGCCCGACACCGACGACGAGCGGACCGCGGACGACGAGGCGCAGAAGGAGTTTGCCGACGGCTGCGAGGACAAGACCGGTGAGCTGCTCGGCCACGTCTCCACGGCCGATGCGGCCCGGGACATGGACGTGCTGCGTGCCGCGCTCGGCGACGGCAAGCTGACCTACCTCGGCAAGTCCTACGGCACCTATCTCGGGGCCACCTACGCCGAGCTCTTCCCCGACCGCTCCGGCCGGCTCGTGCTCGACGGCGTCATCCCGCCGGACGCCTCGTCCGAGGAGGTCGTCATCGGCCAGGCCAAGGGCTTCGACACCGCGACCAAGGCGTGGGCGCAGGACTGCGTCGACGACGACTGCCCGCTCGGGTCGAGCGTCGACGCCGTCGTGACGAGCGTGCAGGACCTGCTCGAAGAGCTCGACGAGCAGCCCCTACCGGCCTCGGCGGGCATCGAGCTCACCGAGGGGTGGGCGACGTGGGGCATCGCGCAGGCCCTCTACGACCAGGGCATGTGGTCGCAGCTGACCGACGCGCTCGAGGCTGCGCAGGACGGTGACGGGGGGCCGCTCAGCGAGCTCGGCCGCACCTACGCCGGGCGCGACTCGGGCGGCGAGTACGCCTCCAACCTCCTCGAGGCGCTGCCTGCAGTTAACTGCCTCGACCGTCCCGAAAAGGACGTCGACCAGGACGCGCTCGTCGACAAGGCGGTCGAGGCCGCCCCGATCTGGGGGCGTGAGCTGTCGTCGGAGTCGCCGTGCTCGCAGTGGCCGGTCGACGCGACCAACACGCCCCACAAGGTCGACGCGAAGGGGGCCGACCCGATCCTCGTCGTCGGCACCACCCGCGACCCGGCGACGCCGTACGAGTGGGCGCAGCGCCTGCATGAGCAGCTCGCCGACTCCGCGCTCATCACCCACGAGGGCGACGGGCACACCGCCTACATGCGGCAGAACTCCTGCGTCGACACGGCGGTGGACCAGTACTGGCTCACCGGCGTGACGCCGGACGGCGACGAGCTGACCTGCGCGGAGTGACCATGCGGCCACGGATCTCGCCCCGCCAGCACGTGAAGAATGCCGTCGGCTTCGCGCTGGTGTGGCTCGTGGCCAAGGTCGCGCACCGTGTTCGCTTTCGCACGGCGGGTTCGGTGCCTCGTCGAGGGCCGGTGATCCTCGTGGCCAACCACCTGACGCTGACCGACCCGCTGGCGGTCGCCCGGGTGGCGATCGGGCACAGGCGCTTCCCGCACTTCCTCGCGATGCAGGAAGTCTTCGGCTGGCCGGTCGTCGGGGCGCTGGCCCGGGCGACCGGGCAGATCCCGGTGGCCCGCGGCTCGGCCGCGGCTGCCGGTGCGCTCGACGCGGCCTCGGAGCGCCTCGAGCAGGGTCAGCTCGTCGCGCTGTACCCGGAGGGGAAGCTGACGACCGAGCCCGACCGGATGCCGGGGCCGGCCCGTACGGGGGCGGCGCGTCTCGCCCTTCGTCATCCGCAGGCGCCGGTCATACCCGTGGGGACCTGGGGCCCGCAGCAGGGGCATCACCACATCTGGCACCGCCACACCGCCTGCCTGTCGGTCGGCGAGCCGATCGACCTGTCGGCGTGGGCCGGTCGCACGGACGATGCGGCCGCCCGCGAGGTGACCGACGTGATCATGACTGCGATCCGCACCGAGATCGGGTACGCGCAGCAGATGTGGCGCGAGCGCTGGGACGGCTGATCCTCTGGCCCGTGCGGGTCTCTGCAGCCGGACCACCCGAGGAGTCAGGCCGACCCGACGCGCTGCCAGTGACCGTCGACGTACTCGAGCAGACCCAGATCCGCGAAGCCTTGGAGCCAGGTCGTCATCGGCCACTCGCCCCACCGTCGGTGGAAGATCGCGGCGTTGCTCAGGATGGCGTCCAGGTGCCTGACCGGTGGCGACTCGACGTCCATCCAGGAAGACCAGGACGTTGGCGCCCAGCTCACGGGCTCGGACGGCACCCAGGTTGCGGGCAGCGGCCAACGGCAGCCCGTCAGGGTCGCGCCCGAGCTGCACCACGTGGCTACCGGCGCCTCGTGAGCCGGGTCGTCCATGGCGACGACGACCCGGCGATCGGGCCACTGGTGCCCTGCTGCAGGGTGCGCCCTTGGTTGAGCAGGTGTCGGCCTCGACCGTGGGCGATCGTGATCGTGGTGATACTGCTCATGCTGCACCTGCCTCCAGCAGGACTGTGACGAACCGCTCGGCGGCATGCCCGTCGCACCACCCCTGCCAGCTGTGGCCGTCGAGCCGACGCGCTCGCTCGAGCAGGGTCAGCCAGCTGTCCTGCGGCAGTGAGTGGCACACGATGGCCGGCCACCGGTCGTCGTCCAGGGCCTGCCCCATCGCCAGCTGCTCGTCGAAGGGGCGCGCCTGCGGGAGCACGATCGCGGGACGGCGCGCGGCGGCGGTCTCTGCGACCGCGTTCTGACCGCCGTGGGTGATCACCACATCGGAGTTGAGCAGGACGTCGAAGGGATCGGCCACCCACTGGTCCCCTCCGAGCACGGTCCACGTCCAGCCACGAGTCCGGCGGCGGGCCGTGGCGAGCTCGTGCTCCGGGGGGCCGTCACCACCGCGCCCCCACAAGACGGCCACGTGAGCCTCTCCGGCACGTCGCGGCCGGGGTTCGCTGGGGGCGAAGCGCGAGAGCCCACCCACGCACCGCAGACGGGCCACGAGATCCGGGGGCAGGCCGGTGTGAACCCGGGCGGTGGCGGGCCACATCGCCACGAGAGCCTCGCACACGCCGTACCCGAGCAGATGCGCCGGATCGGAACGGTCACCGGGCAGCACGACAGCGACCACCCGCACTCCGTGCAGACGGGCGAGCAGGGTGATCTCGACTGAGTGGTCGCTCACGAGCAGGCTCGGACGGGCGGCCTCCAGCCAGGACGAGATTCGGGCCATCCGGCTCGAGAGTCCGGTGTGACCCACCGGAGCCCAGTGCAGGTTCCCGTCGGCTGTGACGTCGGGGTGGCCGGCCGCGGGCGCGTCGTCGTCCAGCTGGATCCAGTCGCCGCTCCACCCCGGCGGCCGCGGCAGGGTCGACAACCCCGTCACCTCACCAGGCCACGCGGCCGCGACGGACTGGGCCCGGTGGAGGTGCCCCGAGCCGTGGTGGTGCACGTAGTAGCCGATCACGCGGCTGCAGCCTCCAGAGCCCGGCTGTAGACCCCTTCGTAGCCGTCGACCATCGCACGGTGGGACAGGCGCTCCTCGGCCTGGCGCCGGACCTGTCGCCGGTCGAGCGTCAGCGCGGCACGCACCGCGCTCGCCAGACCCGGCACGTCACCCGGGTCCGCCAGAACCCCGGTCTCGGCGGTGACCAGATCCGCGAGCCCGCCGCGGGATAACGCGGCGACCGGCGTCCCGCACGCCATGGCCTCAGCGGCCACGAGACCGAAGGGCTCGTCCCAGGCCGGAGTGACGAGGGCGACGCTCGCACCGCCGACCAGGTCAGCCAGCTCGCGGTGGGTCACGTGCCCGAGGTACTCGGCGTCCTCGCCGAGCAGGGGCGCGACCTCGCGCTCGTAGTAGGTCTGGTCGAGGACCTCGCCGGCCAGGCGCAGCGGCACCCCCGCTCGGCGCGCTGCCGCGATCGCGAGATGAGGTGCCTTCTCCGGCACGATCCGGCCCGACCAGATGGCCGGGCCCCCGCCCGGACCCAGCCGCCAGTGGTCGAGGTCGACCCCGTTGGGCACGGCGATGCTCGGGACGACGTTCGCCCAGGCCCGAGCAGTGGCGTCGCTCACCGCGACGAAGTAACAGTTCGGTCCGGCGAACTGCGCGGCGGACGTCAGCCACGGCAGGGGCGGCGTGTGGAGGGTAGTGACCACGGGCATGTCGAGGGCCCGCGACATCGCGACCGGCAGGTGGTGGAGGCTGTTGTTGTGCACGAGATCGTAACGGGCCTGGCCGGCGTGCATCAGGTCCAGCATGAGTCCCAAGTAGGCGTGGTGCTCCTCCATCCAGACCTCCGGTGGGGCGGCGATGTCCTGGCGGGCCGTGTCGTCAGGGGTGTAGACGGCCAGCGGCAGCTCGTGCACGTCCAGGTCGGGATCGGAGCCGGACCGGGCGAAGAGCGTGACGTGGTGGCCGCGACGACGCAGCTCCTTGGCCAGCGCGTGCGTGTGCGCCTCAAGACCGCCGGCGAAAGGCTCACGCACGGGGAACCGGCTGGACGCGATCAGGCAGATGCGCAGGCCGCTGCGGCAGTGACTCATGAGAGCAGCCGTCGGTAAAGGTCCTCGTGCGCGGTCGCGACCTCCAGGCGTTGACGGCGACGCTCATCGACGGTGGGTGAGGGGAGCGGACCATGTGCGTAGGCGCTGCGGACGGCCGCTGCGAGACTCTCGGGGTCGAAGCTCCCTTCGTCCATCTCGTAGGTCAGGACCGGACCCTGCTCGGCGTAGTAGCCGCACGTCGGCGCCACGACCGTCGTCCCGAGGTCCCGGCACGCCTCCAGCCACCCCGAGTGGGTGCCGAACCGGTAGGGCAGCACCGAGACGTCGAGCGAACCGAGGAGGTCCCACAGGGCCGCATCGTCGAGGTAGTCGTGCACCCGCAGGTCCACCAGGCCACGGTGCGTGGCCGTCTCGAGGTGGTCGGTCAGGGCGGCGTCGCGTCGTGCACCGTCGGGGGAGAGCACGTCGCGGTGCCCGTTGACCTGCAGCACCCCGCCCGGCAGGTCGGCGACGGTCTCCTCGAGGACGGGGAGGACGGCCAGCGGGTCCATGTTGGCCCGCAGGCTCTTGACGTGCACCCCGACGCGGAACTCACCACGAGCTTTGCGGGAGCGCGCGTCGCTGGTGCGGTGGGCCCGCATGGTCGGCAGGTCGACGACGTGCGGGTGGGGCAGGACGATGGCGTCTCGCGCCCACCGACGACGGATCTCATCGGCTGCCCCGGGAGTGAGGGTGATGACGGCGTCCGCGTGCTGCATGAGCACGTCCAGCTGGCGTGCATGCGTCGTGCTGTCCACGTGGTGTGGGTTGCGCAGGTCATGGGCGGTGTAGACGATCGGCGCTCCTCGCCGACGAGCGACGGACAGCGCCTCGTCCAGCTGGGCTGGGTCACGCGCGTCGAAGCCAAAATGCACGTGCAGCAAGTCGTAGTCGGCGTCGGCCAACCACGCAGGGTCCAGCATGACGGGTGGCCACCACTGCTGCTGCGTGGAGCGCTCAGGGGCCTGCGGATCCGGGTCCTCGAGCCGCCGCACGCCCGAGGGCTTCCCCTCGTGGGCGATGTGTCGGACGTAGACGTGCGATCCGGGGACGGAAGCCACCGTGATGGGTCGGTCGTCGCCCGCATCCGGGCGGGTGTCCGCCCCCGTTGACGCTTCCTGTGTCATCTTTCTCCTCTAGGCATGCGGGAGACCTGCTGTGGTGTGTACGGCCCCCCAGGGGGAGCACCCGCAGTGCGTCGACCCATGCCGATGGGCCTCACCGCGTGAACCTTAGGGCAATACGTGTGAAGAGAGGGACGACGAAGCCCCCGGCCACTGGGGGCCGGGGGCTTCAGGTGAGCCGCCTGTCGGAATCGAACCGACGACCTTCTCATTACGAGCACGACCGCAGTCGTCAGACGCCCGGTTGCAGCGGGTGCAGGGGCTGCGCTTGGTGCCGGGGGAGGGGCTTCGTGCGCGAAGGGGGTACCACGGGGGTACCAAACACCAGGGAGGTCCATCGCCCCGATAGCGGAGCAGAGAAGAGCTCGGCGAGGTTCGGTCAAGGTCGCCGTCCTCGAGCACTTGGATCCCGCATGTCCGGGAGGACATACCTGGACCACGTGACCAGTCCGGCCTTGACCGGTTCTCGACGAGCTCGGATCGTTGCCCGCCCGGGGTGATGGTCCGGGCTCGTCCTATGGCAGGGCGCCGTCGCCAAGGGCGTGGAGGTGGGGGTGCGCGGAGGGCGAGGAACGAGCCCGGAGCGCGGGGGTCCCTACCGGAGCGCCCGCCGGCGGCGGGCGCGCGGGCCGAAGGCCCGCTTGAGTCAGTAGGGAAAGTCATCACACGGTCCAGCGCTCTTGACCGGAGGGCGGCGAGCCGCCATTGGGATCAAGTGTTCTCCTTCCTTCCTAGCCAAGCAATTTTCCGGTACTCGTCAGGGGTTCCAAAGGTGTCCGCGGGGAGGAGGATGTGGGCTTCATGCACTGGCTTGCGCCCGGGGATTGGTTTCAGACGAAGTCCTTGTACAGCCGTGGTGGCGGGGCGGCCGCCGGCTGTTCCAACCTGGGGGCGCATCCTGCTGATCATGTCCGGAAGCCACTCGGGCTCTTCTTCGGCGAGCTCTGCGGGCCGTAGCAGTCCAGCGGGCAAGTCATGTACGAACCAGCGGACCTTGTCTGAAGGGTAGAGCGCGAGCACTGCCAGCCGCTTCGGTGGAGCGCCACCGGATGGCCACAGTCTGTTGTCGAGGCGCCGGCACGCGGCGAATACCTCGGAATAGCCGGAACGGAGCACGTCCGTCGCCTTCGACAGTCCCACGCGCCAGTCGGGGTGATCCGGCACCGCCGGAAGTTCATCGAGGAGGGCTCGCCACCAGACGATGCCTTCGTGGAAGGCCAGTGGGGCTAGTTGGAGATCCATGCCGAGTCTGTGGGTGACCTGTCCGGACTTGTCTCGTCGCGTACCGAAGAGCGCCCCTGCGCTTCCATGCATGACTCCGGACAGGATGCGGTAACTGTCATTGAACCGCACTGGGTCTGAT